>JAPYWV010000002.1 GCA_028276165.1 Acidilobaceae archaeon | reverse complement strand
CGACAATAGGTATGCAAAGCAGCTCATACAAGAACTGGTAAGGCTCTTAAAAGAATACAGCCTCATAGGTGGTAGTGTCTGCATTGATATTAGTAGCCCTGTTAACGTGTGTAGCGAGAAGATGGGAAGGTTCGTGAAAGGAGCGGTTGGCGACTACAACCTCATCGTAGTACTGGTGGATAGCGAGGGAGTAGATCCTAGTGTGGTTCGCAAGCGCATCCTCGAAGAGCATGTGGGGCAGGTTGATGGGAGCTCATCGAGGGTTAAGATACTCATAGCTCATCCCTGCTTGGAGGCGTGGTTGTGTGAGGCGATGGGCATAGCCAGCTGTTACAGCGGGACGTGCGGTGAAGCCGTCGACGCCATCATATCTAGGTATGAGGGTAAATATGAAAAGGAGACGTTGAAGAGAATGCTACCAGCCCTTATGGTTAGGGAGCTGAGCGGGAAACTCGGAGATTATCCTGAAGCCGTGAGATCTAAGGGATCCAAGGACGAGCTTGTTAGAGTGCTCCCTAGCCAGCTAGGCGAGCTTGTTAGAGAAGTGAGTGCTCACTGCGTAGAACAACAGTGTAAATCCTAGAGAGCACACTATACAGGTGGGGAGTTCAAGCATGGCTCCTAACACTAGTTTAGCTTAGCAGACCGGGAGAGCGTGAATCGGCTAGAGGTGCGTGTTGGGGCCTAGCGGGGTTATCGGGTTCACGTTGGGGTTATAGGTGTTTTTCGCCTAGTGTTAGATGGGATGTGTTTGGGGTTGTCTGCTGTCGAGGAGGTAGTTTCTAGGCTTTCTAGCTTTAGGGTTCCTGGTTTCAACTTTAGGTTTGTTGATAGGGAGCGTGAGGCTAGAGCTATCCTCGATGTGAGCGCTGGCGTCGTTATGGGTGGCTGGATCACCGTTATCTACGGCCCTAAGGGTTGTGGTAAGACGGAGCTCTTCAGAGCACTCTACAACGCCAGCCGAGGGGCTGAGGGTGTCGACTTCGTCATTGTTAGGAGTGAGAGGGAGGCTTGGAGGGTTGACGAGCTCCTAGCCCCTAGGGGTCTTAGGGGTACTCTGTCTAGGGTTGCAGGCTCCCTCGGCTTCGAGGTTCTATCCTCAGGCGAGGTTAGGGGTTTTGTTGATGTCGCTAAGTTTGTTGGAACGCTAGCCGGGTATATCGCTTACAGGCTTAGGAGGGGTAGGAGGGTTGTTATAGTGGTGGATGAGGTTAGAGGTGATAGCGAGGTTAGGTTAGCTGAGTTCAGGGGGTGGCTTGAGGGTTTCGCTAACACCCTTAGAGAGCACTCTAGCAGGTACGAGGAGAGGGGTGGGAGTATAGCTGTTGTAGCTTTAACGAGCGATGCTATGGTGAGGGAGATTAGGAATAGGGTGGGCTCGAAGGTGGTCTGGGCCCTCCTCTGGAACCTACCATACGAGGCCATGGTCGATCTAGCGGGGCAGCTAGAGCTAGGGGAGGATCCAAGGCTACTGTGGAGGCTAACCGGGGGTAATCCCAGAGCTCTAGTAGACATAAAGATTAGAGGGTTAAAGAGGTGGGTTGAAGATGAGGTGTTGAGACCGATAGGGGATTTGGTAGAGGAGGTTAGAGGGGTGCTCGGAGAGAAACTCTGGGATGAGATCGGGGTAGCAGTGGAGGACGTTGACGAGGCTGATTACAGGCTAAAACTATCAATGCTAAGACATAACATAGCCATATACGTGGCGGGGGCAACACACCTAACAGAGCTACCGAGAGAAGGGTGGGTTAGAGAGAGGTACGCGTATCAGATGCCAGCATACCAGCATGCACTAAAGCTAGCACATGAAAGGAGGGATGTTAGGCTGAAAGCAGAGAGCTTAATTGAGGGTCTTAGCTAGAGGTTGGAGGGGCTTTGATCACGTGAGTATGATCTCGTAGAGCTCAGGAGCCCTCGTAAACCGGGGGGTTAACGATGTTATACGTCTACATAACACTATGGTAACCCCCATGTCTAACATGGTTAGGAGCTTTGATGGGGTTCAACGTGGGAGCTCCCACCAACCCTATCATGTCCGGGGGTTACTGTGGAGTACGAGGTGTTTAAGGCTCTAGGTGGTCTTCTAGCCATCTCGTTGTCTGAGCTTTATCTTCGCGTCTAGTGCTACTAGCCTGCCATCCCTTGTTACTGCTAGCGGGTTTACATCGACCTCCTCCAATTCATCCAGGTGTTCCACCATCCTCCCTATACGTGCTATCACCTCTGCTAGTTTTACTGGCTCTAGTTTAACCCCCCTGTAGCCTTCTACTAGCCTCCACACCCTGGTCTCCCTCATCATGTCCATTGCATCCTCTAGCGTTACTGGTGTTAGCCTGAAGGCCACATCTTCTAGGAGCTCCACCATGTAACCTCCAAGCCCCACCATCACTATGGGGCCTAACAGTTTATCCCTAAGAGCCCCCAAGGCTATCTCGGCCACGTGGTCCACATGCTCCTCCACTAGTACGCCTGCTAGCGTTACACCATTCCTCCTTGAGAGCTCCTGGAGTTTAGAGCATCCTCTAGCTAGCTCCACCTCATCCCTTAACCCCACTAGGACCCCCCCGATGTCACTCCTATGGGTTACCTGTGGTGACAGAATCTTCAGGACAACAGGGTACCCTATCCTCCCGGCGGCCTCCAGTGCCCCCTCGCAGTCTAAGGCTAGAGCGTATCTTGGAGTCTCAACACCGTAGGCTTCTAGCAAACCCTTAGCCTCATGCTCCCACAGAGTAACCCTACCCTCCTCTAGAGCTCTCCCAACGACCCTCCTGGCTGTTTCAAGAGCATCCCCCGCTATGGTAACCTCTAGTCCAACCCCGCCTCTAGGCTTCGAGAGCTCCAGTAAAGCTAGCACCATGGCCGAAGCCTCCTCCGGATCGTAGGCTACAGGGAGCCCCTTCCGTCTAAGCCTTAGAGCTAGATCTCTCGAGTACCCGCTACCCGATATGAGGAGGACTACGGGGACCCCGCTATCTCCTAGGTGTCCAGCGTAGTCGATGAAGTTCTCTACATCCATGGCTATTGTCTGAGGTTGGTTAACCAGTATGAGTACGTCGGCAGCCCTAGACTCCAGGAGCTCCCCTACAACCCTCTCGTACAAGCTTGTTGGAGCGGAGCCAGATAGGTCTATGGGGTTACCTAAGGCCATGTAGCCTGGCACCACGCTCCTAAGCTTAGCAGCCAGCTCTTCAGGGAGGCTGGCGGGCCTCAAACCCCTACGTTCTAGGGAGTCCGATAGGAGGACCCCCATGCCACCAGTGTTAGTCACAATGAAGATCCTACCACCCCCCGGTTTAACCCTAACCCTATCCAGGGCTTCGAGTACGGCCACGAACTCCCCTAGGCTTTCGACAGCGAGAACCCCGGTTTGCCTTAAAGCCCCCCTTAGTATCCTAGCTTTTGTTGTTAGAGCTGCTACGTGGGTTGAGGCCGCCCTAGAGCCACTCTCGCTTAGACCACCAGCGAGGACTACAACTGGTTTAACCATGCTAGCCCTCTTAAGAGCTTCAAGTAGCCTCCTACCCTCTCCTACACTCTCAAGGTACAACCCTATAACCCTCGTCCTGTTATCTGAGGCTAGGAGCTCCACCAACTCCCAGATCTTGACGTCGGAGGCGTTACCAACACTAGCGAACCTCCTAAGGCCTACAAGCCTTTCACCCATAAGATCTAGGATCAGGCTTCCCAGGGCTCCCGACTGTGATATTATCGAGACCCCCCCTATTGGTGGTAGCAGCTGTCTCTCCATCGACACAAACGTGGCGTTCAACGGGGTCTCCGTGTCTATCACGCCAACACAGTTGGGGCCTAGGAGCCTTATACCATGCCTCCTAGCAATTCTTACAACCTCATCCTCTAGATCACCTCTACCAGCTTCGCTAAAACCACCACTGTAGACTATAGCACCCCTAACCCCCACGCTACCACAATCCTCTAGAACCTCTGGGACGCTGGTAGCAGGTGTTATGATGAGGGCTAGGTCAACGGGGCCGGGTACCTCTGAAACCCTCCTATAGACGCTCCTACCTAGCACAGATCCACCTCTAACGTTGATAAGGTAGACTGGGCCTTTGAAGCTCGATAGGACGTTAAGGGTAAGACCTCTACCCAGGGAGCCGGCTCTATCACTAGCACCTACTATAACGAGGCTAGCTGGGTTGAAGAACACATCTAGCATAACGGACACTCAGATACTAACCTACTAGAGCTTGCTCGGCAGCCAGCTCGGGGTTAAAGCTTATATATTGTATCATGCTACCCCTAATCATAGCCCTTCCAAGCTTAGCTACAACCTGCTTACCACCCTTAACCTCAACCACTTCCTCGAGTATGAGGTTCATAGTGTTATCAGACACCCTTAGGATACCAACATACTCACTACCATCCTTCAACTTAACGTAGATAGGCGAGTTAACAGCATCCCTAAGGTACTTCAGCGGGTTAACTAGCCCCTCGACCATCAGCTACACCTCTCTACCCAAACACCACTGCTACTACCATAGCATAAAGCTTATATCTCTCAACCTCCTTGAGCGATTTCAAAGCAACCATAACACGCCTTTCCACAAGAGCTCTGGTTAAGTATAGCAGGCTTTAATAGTGGATGTTGGATTCAGCTACACTAGGTTAAGGGTATATGTTCGGTAGCGTTTCCCCGCTAATGGTATCTCCGTTAGCGGGGTTGGGCCTTGGTGTGAGATCATTTGCTTCACCCACACCTCATGGGCCCCGGTCGAGCCCTAACGCCATGGGGCTCCCATCTATGGGGTGCTCAAGTATCATCATAGCACCCGCACGTGCAACAATTACGCAACCTCATCATCGATACTACGTAGTATCAACTGAGACTTATAAGTCTAATGGTGATTTAGGTAAGCATGGATATTCGCATTTATTGACAAACTTGTAATAGCCTCCTGGCTAGGCTTTCAACCTCCTCTAATGCTTTTTCGTAGAGCTCTCTCGTTATCAAACCCTCCTGTAGCGCTTTTTCCAGTTCGTTTACGTCTTTGAGCTCCGGGTCTCCCCCGGGTTTCTTGACTAGGTCTACGTAGAGGTCTAGGTATCTGATTGATTTGAACCCTACCTCCGGGGGTGTGTTTATGTTCGCGTAGACTCCTAGGAGCCTCCCATCTTTACTGTAGTACTCGTGTATTACATGCCATTTCCTCGTATCCACTATTGTCCTAGAGTAGTCTCCAGGCCTCTTCTCAACCCCGAGCCCGTCTAGGATTCCAGGTGTTTTGAATGTTCTTAGTAGCACTAACCTAACCCCATCATCTTCTACACTATAGCTATCCACTGTGAAGGGGCCTAGGCTCACCCTACTACCATCTGGGACCCTATGGTCTATGGTTATCCTCCTACCTCTAAGGTTTGAGACTATATAGGATACTATCGCTAAGCCTATCCTGCTTGTAGCGTACCCAAGTCTTATGGACTCCTCGCTGAAATCCACAAGGCTTGACTCCTCGAACCCCCCAGCTTTCAGGGAGTGGTGGTATTCCACAGTGGGGTGCACCCTGGACCTATGGCTGTCCAGTATCCTTTTAGCCGGTGATGTGATGTAGAGTAGCGATATGTACTCCCCCCGGGCTACTATCCTAGGCTCCTTCGAGGGAGGCTCCTCCACCATCTTCAAAGCCCTTGCTGCCAGGTCGCTAGCCTCACCTGCTATCTCAGCTGGTGAACCGTACTTACTATTACTCCTAAACCTCACGTGAACCCTTGTTAGGTCAACAGCGGACTTGATGGAGTCTACTAGCTCAACCTTCCTCTCATCGTCTCTAACATGCTCACTAAAACTAAAACCATCACCTGGCGTGTAGACGGTGGTATACAACCCTACGAGCGCGACACCACTCCTGATAACAACAGGGTCGCCCTTGGATAGAGACTCCTTAACAACATAGCCTCTAATAGGCTCACCTCTAGGCGGGCACCCCCCCTGAACTAAGCCCTCAAAGCCACCGGGTAGTAGGACCCTACAGTCGCCTAGGCTTAGAGCATCTACGATAGTGTAGAGCCCCAGCCTACCCCTCCTTACACCAACGTACCTAAGCTCCTCTACAACAGCCTCCTCAACATCCCTCCCGTAATCCCATGGGTTACCTAGGATTAACAGTGTATCAGGGTCGTCGTCAACACTCTTAACTGTAACCTCAGCCGGCCCCTCGATGACAGGCTGTCTAAGCCTATCCCTTAGAACATCGCTAACATCAGCTAGCATGAACCCCCTGTCTAGTAGGATTTGTGAGAGAGCTGTAGCGTATATACCCCTGACCCTAACTCTAATCAAAGTCTAACCCCTCATACCATTAGGCTGTGGAGTTTAAAGGGGTTAGGTGGGGTTAATCCTTAACAGTTTCAAGCACCGATATAACCTGCCATATCTTGGTCCTAGCGTGGAAGGGCATGTTGGGATCCTGGCTGACATCGTCTAGTATGCTTATGGCGTTAGCCGCTCTCACACCGAAAGACAACCTTGTATCCCTAAGCTGTGTAAGAGCGTTAACCGCAGCCCTCCTAATGTTCCTCGGGATCCCAGTATCGTTTATAATCGAGGCTAGTAACGTCATAGCATACTTTATCTTAGCCTCATTAGCGGCCTGCACGTCCGTAGACACTTGAACCACCCCCAGGATATTATTTGAGCTTAGTCCAGGTAATATAAGCTTTATAGCACGGGGTTGATGGTTGTATTTGAGAGCGTTCACTTAAAAGCTTTAAGCTACCCGCCATCCCTTTGGAAGGGGAGGTTGGAGGGTTGAATCTTAAGCCTAGGAAGCCTCTGCCCGATGTAGGGGAGCTCGTTGTAGGTACTGTTAGGAAGGTTATGGATCTTGGAGCTTACCTTGACCTCGACGAGTATGACGGGCTCCCAGCCTTCCTACCCTGGAGTGAGGCCACCTCAAGGTCTGTTAGGAGTATTGAGGATGTTGTAAGGGAGGGTCAGAAGGTTGTTGTTAAGGTTATCAGGGTTGATAGGGTTAAGAAGCATGTTGATGTGAGCCTTAAGAGGGTTATGGAGGGTGAGGCTAGGAGGAGGATGGCATTCTACAAGAGGTATGTTAAGGCTGTTACCCTGATAACACTCCTTGCAGGGAAGCTTGGTAAGAGCGTTGACGAGGCCTACAGGGATGTGATATGGAGGCTTGAGGATGCCTACGGGGATCCACTAACGGGGCTTGAGAGAGCTGTACTTGAGGGGGAGCAGGCCCTCGTTAACGCTGGGATACCAGAGGAGTGGGTTAAACCCCTACTCGACATAGCTAGGACGCACGTGGAGGTTAAGACCGTGAGGATATCAGGCATACTAACTGTTAGATCAACGGCCAGCGATGGCCTCTACAGGGTTAAAAGCCTACTACTCAAGGTAAAGGATATGCTTGGGGGGGAGGGGAAGGTTAAAGCAAGGCTCTACACTGTAGGAGCCCCAAGATACAGGTTGGACCTTGAGGGCCACGATTACAAAACCCTAGAGTCTGTGCTAAAAAGGGTTTTAGAGGAGGCTCAGAGCGAGGCTAGAAAACTGGGGGTGGAGTTCGGCTTCGAGAGGCTCAAGGAGTAGGAGGCCGGGGAGGTTCTAGAAGTGAGATGGCTGTTGAGGAAATGCTCTAGGTGTGGAAGATACACGTTGAGGAGGGATAAATGCCCCTACTGTGGTGGAGAGCTAATAGTACCCCACCCGCCGAGGTACTCACCACAGGATAAGTACGTTGAGTACAGGTATAAGATTAAGAAGGAGAAAGGCCTAATCTAGCACGTACAGCCCCAAGTCTCAATTATAGGGAGGAGCCCTCGCGCCTACCGCCTTACAACGAGTAGCCCCACAATTAGAACCCCTAATACGAGGACCGCTACAGCTACAGCTACCAGAATCACACCCCACGTTAACCTCTCCCCACCCCTAACAGCCTCAGGAGCGGGTTGTCTTAACCTGTGGAGTTGTAACCTGCGGTGGTGACATAGGGGTTACTGTAGGTGGTGTCGTAGCCTCCGGTGCTTGTAGGAGTGATGCTAGGAAACTCTCCACCACCTTAACACTAGGGTCGTCAGGTTTCTTCCCAACACATATCCAGCCATTACCGCGAACAGCTCATCCCAGGATTTAGCACATTGGAGTGCTCGAAAGCAGGCTTAGCCTTAGCTTCACTGGGCTGAGCTGGGGGGCCAAGGTAGGTGAGATGGGTAGAGCTCCGATAACTAAGCTAGCAGTACAATCCTAATCGTGTTGAACTCCTCCCTCCAGGCTTGATGAACTCGGGGAACCACATGTTGTACTCCCTCTAGGTGATATGCTTGTACAAGGTGGTTGGGAGATGGGGTTGGGGGTGGGTGTTCAAGGTAGATTATATTAAATGTTTTGTCTAACTTGTCTGCATTAACCTGTATCTCTCGCTAACTATCCTCATAAGCTCGTCCTCCACATGCACCTCCTCGAACCTCTCCACGCTCCCATCCAATCTGTGGAGCTCTAGTAGCGATCCGTTATACTCTTTAACCCTCCCTATCACTGTTGCCTCCACACCTGCCTCTCTAAGCTTCGCTAGGGCCTCCTCCACCCTACCCTCCGATATTGTTGCTATGAGGACCCCGGAGCTTACCAGCTTCAACGGGTCTACTTTTAGAGCTCCACATATGATCCTAGTCTCCTCTGCTACGGGTATGTGGTCCTCCCACACCTCTATTGTCTTCCTCGAAGCATAAGCTACTTCAGTCAGACCCCCTATGAGGCCTCCCTCCGTTGGGTCGTGCATTGACGTTGCGTAGCGTCCCTCCGCTAGCTCCAGGGCCTCCCTCACTACACTTATCATCCTAGAGTACCCTCTAGCCTTCTCTAAGATCCGTCTGGGCACACCCTTGCTTAGGAGCTCCTCCTCGAAGTCAACAGCTAGAATCGATGTACCTTCTACTGCGGCACTCTTAGTCATAACAACGTAGTCTCCAACCCTAGCTCCGCTGGTCAAGACAAGCTTATCCTTCTCCACGAGGCCGAGGGAGGTCATAGAGATTATGGGTCTATCGAGGCCCGGGGTGTACTCGGAGTGACCGCCAACAACCATAGCCCCTAGCTCTCTCAATGCTGAGTCAATCTGGGATGTTATGGAGTCTACGAGCTCCAGAGGTGAACCCTCAGGTAGTAGGATGACTGGGAGGAACCACCTAGGCCTAGCACCCCTAACAGCAACATCGTTACCAGCAATGTGGACGGAGAGCCAACCAATATTAGCAACAGCCCCGGTGATCGGGTCTGAGTGGGCTACAAGGTAGAAGCCACCGAGATCTATTATAGCGGAATCCTCGCCAATAGCAGGGCCTACAACAACATTAGGATCCCGGACACCAACCCTACCAAACACCAGGTTAACGAGAACATCAGGTCTAAGCTTCAACCCAAACCCCACTGGTGAGTTAGAAGCGATCCCTAATAAACCACCACTCAAAGCATTCGATCGGTTAACGTGGTTCACATGGGAGAACCCGGAACCACGCTCACATAACCACATAGCGTTGGTAGTGGAATGAGACTACGTGGAGATCATAGCGCTATCTAAGGTAACTCCTAGGAGCGTTATGACAGCTACCTGATGTAGAACCCTTAGCTGACCTAGAGAGCTTCCAGAGTAACCTGAGATAGGCTACCATCCATTACTATGGCTAATCACATGTGATGCGGGGGTTACCTGGTACAATGGTATTCTATGTGTTAACCCCCCAGTTTACACTGATTCTGGGCGAGTGTAGGTTAGCATTCTGCTG
Organism: Acidilobaceae archaeon; assembly: GCA_028276165.1. Lineage (GTDB taxonomy): Archaea > Thermoproteota > Thermoprotei_A > Sulfolobales > Acidilobaceae > DSZV01. The sequence goes on along the minus strand of JAPYWV010000002.1, from coordinate 32,779 downwards.
GCTGCCCACCGTCTTGGGAGGCGAGGTTTCCGGTTGGGAAGCCTGGAATCCCTCCATCTTCGGGGGTCTACGATTATAACTGTGGGGTTAAGGTTGGGGGTGTCTTGAGGGTTTAAAGGGTTCCATTTAGTTGGGCTATGAGCTTGTGGAGTCCTCGAACCCGGTTTTGGTACTCTGTTGCTATATACGTTTATTAAATCTCCTTGGTGCATGCTAGTGTGGGTGAGTGAGTTGAAGGGAGTTGATATTGAGGCTATCAGGGTTAGTGTTAGGGAGTTTGCTGAGAGGAGGCTTAGGGGTGTTGCTAGGGTTATTGATGAGAGTAATAGTGTTCCAGAGGATGTTCTTAGGGATGTTGCTGGTATGGGCTACTTCTCCTTGAGGGTTCCTGTTGAGTATGGTGGTCCAGGCCTCTCGGTCCTCGAGAGTGTTATTGTCGTAGAGGAGCTCTCCCGCGTCTCCAGCGCTATCGGTGTTATGGCTACTGTTAGTGGCTCCATGGTACCCTACCCTATTGTTAAGTATGGTAGTCGTGAGTTGAAGGAGAGGTATTTGTCTAAGCTGGCTAAGGGCTCCATAGGGGCTTTCGCTCTAACAGAGCCTTGTTGTGGTAGTGATGCAGCAGCTATAATGACCAGGGCCGAGGTTGATGGTGACGAGTTTGTAGTTAACGGTGTTAAGACTTTTATAACGAATGCGCAGTACGCCGACTTCTTCATAACAGCTGTTAGGACTGGGAGGCCTGAGGATAGGCATAAAGGTATATCGTTGCTCGTAATCGATAGGAAGCCTTGTGTTAAGGTTTCAAAGCTCGAGATGATGGGCTATAGGGGTAGTGGTACATCGGAGGTTGTATTCGAGGACTGTAGGGTTCCAAGGGAGAACTTGATAGGTGAGGTTAACACGGGGTTCAAGAAGGTCATGATGACTTTGAACGAAGGCAGGATAACGACCTCCGCCACAGCACTAGGCATAATGCAGGCTGCCTTCGAGGAGGCATTCAACTATGCAAGGCAGAGGACTAGCATGGGTGTACCGATAATAGAACACCAGCTAGTCCAATACCTTGTATCGGAGATGGCGATCCTACTTGAAACATCGAGGCTGATACTATACGAGGCGGCAAGGAAGGCTGATGAAGGGCACCCCGACTATGTAAGGTATGCTAGCATGGCCAAGCTGTACGTCGCAAGTAGGGGTGTAGACCTGGTGAGGATGGCAATGCAGGTCATGGGGGGGATAGGTTATAGTAAGGAGAGTGTGGTTGAGAGACTGTACAGGGATATAAAGATGGTCGAGATAGGTGATGGGACTAACGAGGTGCAGAGGATGGTTATAGTGAGATCGCTACTAGGGAGGATTAGGCCAGAGTAGATCGAATGTAGGGTGCAGAGGGTGAGCCTAGAGGGTAAGGTTAAACTCCTAATAGACATGGCATGGGAGTTCTACGAGAGAGGTTGGAGGGAGCTAGAGGAGGGGTTGAGGGAGAAGGATGATATCAAGGTTAGGGATGGAGCTGAGAAGTTGTGGAACGCTATCATCAATGCTACAAACGCTCTAATCCTATCAAAGCTCAACATGATACCAGCTAGCCATTGGGAGAGGAGGAAGGCTCTTGAAAGACTGGAGGACGTGGATCCCACCGTTGAAGCCCTAGGGTTGAGGGATAGGTATGGGGCTAGGGAGAGGTATCTACACGAGATGACGTTCTACGAAGGCGTGATTGACGCTGAGATGCTTAGAAGGGAGGTTGTTAAGGTTAGAAGGTACATTGAGGATGTTATGAGGCTGTTATGGGGGGAGAGGGGCTAAAAGCTGTTACACGGGAGCTCTCACATCTATCTTTAAATTCCGCTAGCCACACCGTAGAACATTGGGGTTGATAGCTTGGCTATCGTGGTCTCCGGTTCAAGAGCTCATAGTAGGCTTCTGGGGGAGCTCCTAGCCTCAAGGCTTAACCTGAGGTTCACGGTTGTTGAGGGTAAGAGGTTCCCTGATGGTGAGCTCTACGTTAGAGTTACCTCTAGTGTTAAAGGTGAGGATGTCATTGTAGTACAGTCTATGGAGCCCCCTCAGAATGATGCGTTGGTCGAGCTCATGCTCTTAGTCGACGCTCTTGTCGAGGCTGGCGCCGGTGACATCACCCTATTCGCACCCTACCTCCCCTACGCGAGGCAGGATAGGGTTTTCCTGGCCGGGGAGCCTGTTAGCGTTAGAGCTATCCTCAAGACCCTACACGGTCTTGGTGTTAGGAGGCTTATTGTTGTTGAAGCTCATAGCGAGAGAGCTCTATCCCACTTCCCAGGCTACGTTGTAAACGTTAACCCCCTACCCTACATGGCTAAACTCTCAGGGCTCGGGGGCGACGTCCTCGTAGTATCACCCGATCTAGGTGGCATTAGTAGGGCTAGGGGTGTTGCTGAAGCTCTAGGTGCTAGGAGCTCGTACATTGCCAAGGTGAGGGATAGGGTTACAGGTGTCATCTCGATGGACGCAGGCTCCCTGGACCCAAGGGGGCTCGATGTGGTGGTCGTAGACGACATACTAAGTACTGGTGGCACCCTAGCTGAAGCCTCTAGGATCCTCCTGGAGAGGGGTGCTAGGAGTGTCCAGGTGATCGTAGTACATAACCTCAACCTACCAGGGGCTCTTGAGAGGGTTCTAGGGGCTGGTGTATCGAGGATCACAACATCCAATACGCTACCACAACCAGACCACCAAGCCCTTAAGGTTATCGATGTAACCCCGCTTGTTGCAGGTGAGATAGCCAGGTGGGTGAGCTAAGATCATTCTATGCCATCCTCTCAGGCGACTATGAGGGTTTAGCTTTAGAGGAGCTTAAGGCCATACTCGAAGTCGAGTCTAAGGGCTACGTCATAGAGCATGTCTTTGAAGGTGTCGCAGTATTCAAAGCCGTACTAGAGGACCCCGGGGTCGTAGTGTCTAGGGCTGGCTACGTGAGGGAGGTTGGGGAGCTCGTAACGATAGGCTCAGACCACCTAGAACCCTCATGGGTTAAGGAGGTTGCCCAGGCTCTAAGGGGTGGTAGTGTGAGGGTCGAGGTGTCAAGGTATAAGGGTTACGGGTTCTACTCGGAGCCGGATCTCGTTAGAATGCTCTCAGGCTTAGGCGTCAGGTGTAGTCTTGATAGCGATAGGATGTTAAGGGTTATGGTGACAGAGGGTGTATCAGTAGCTGGGGTTAGGTTGGCTTCAAGGGAGGCGGGGGGCTTCGTTGATAGAATGCCTAGGAGGAGGCCGTACTTTAAACCTGGAACCCTCTCACCCAAGCTATCGAGGCTCTTCGTAAACCTATCGAGGTTAAGAAGAGGTGGCGTGTTCCTAGACCCCTTCTGCGGCGTCGGGGGCTTCGCTATCGAGGCATGCCTCCTAGGAGCGTCGAGGGTGATATGTGGTGATATAGATGGTGAGGCTACACTAGGGGCTCTCAAGAACCTCGAACACTACGGGTGTAATGTAAGCTTGGTAGCGCGATCAAACTCGATGGCGATACCGTTAGCTGATGAGAGTGTTGATGCTATAGCAACAGACCCTCCATACGGTAGATCAGCTTCAACAAAAGGTGTTGGCTACGAGGAGCTAGCACTCGAATTCCTAAGGGAGGCTAGGAGAGTCCTAAGGAGGGGTGGCTACGTGGTCTACGCTGGGCCCTACGAGAGGAGCCCATGGGTTATAGCGCGGAGGGTGGGGCTTGAGGTTGTATCAAGACACCATATGTTCGTTCACGGCTCCCTCGTAAGGGAGGTCGTTGTAGCCAGGGTCTAGCTAGGCGTAGAGTTTTAGATGTTAGAGCTCCCGTAGATGGGGGTGTAGGCCTTTTGAACTTAGGGTACCTGGCTGAGATTACATTCCTTGGGACGGGTGCCACCCTACCTACTACTGAGAGGTTCCTACCAGGCATACTTGTTAGGGATAGGATGGGTGATGTAATACTGCTAGATGTAGGTGAGGGTGCTCAGTTTAGGCTAGCTCAGCTCAACGTGTCACCCTCATCTATAGACGTTATAGCTATCACCCACGAGCACGGCGATCACGTTAACGGGCTCCCGGGGTTACTCCAGTCCATGTATGTTAGTGGTAGATCCAGGAGGCTCACGATTGTTGCTCCAGCTAGCGTAGCACAGTTTATCAGCGAGGCGCTCGCTGGAGAGGATGGGCTTGGCTTCGAGGTGGATGTTGTGGTAGCTAGGGGTAGGGGCTCCATTGAGGTGGGTAGGAGCTCTGGTGATACCCTAACCTTAGGCTGGTTCCCCGTATGCCATACTGTTGAAGCCTACGGCTACACCTTAGAGTGGAGGCTTAGACCTAGGGTTAGCATTGAGAGGGTGGAGGCCCTCGGTCTAAAACCAGGACCCTGGATTAGGGATTTGATTGAGAGGGGGGAGGTTAGGGTGGGTGATGTCAGGGTTAAACTCGAGGATGTAGTTGAAGCTAGGGGTGTGACCGTTAAACTCTCGTACACAGGTGACACAGCCCCCTGTGACGTGTACGTTGAGAGCGTTAGAGGATCGAGAATCCTAATACATGATTCGACGTTCCACTCAGAGCTGGAATCAGAGGCTACCAGCAGGGGGCATAGTACGTCGAGGGATGCAGCCTTAAAAGCTAGGGAGGCTGACGTGGAGCTCCTAGCCCTAACCCACATAAGCTCTAGGTATAGGGGTTTCGAGGCTCGGAGGCTCCTAGAGGAGGCTCGGGGGGTGTTCCCTAACACTATACTAGCGAGAGACCTACTAAGGGTAACCCTTGGAGCTCACAGTGTTAGATGATATGGTGTAGGATCTAGGGGCTGTGGGCTCTACCAGCCTGGAGGCTCTTGTAGAAGAGCGGGTTGTACCATACGACCCCACCTCTAGCTATCTTCAACAGGGACTCCCTAGTCTTCCCTCTCACAGCCCCTGTGATCTGTATCTTCGTCCCGCATTTCGGGCACGTTGAATCCCTCAGGTTAACCCCTCTAAGGGCTCCTCCAGATCTGTAGAGTAGTATTGTATCGCATTTCGGGCATCTTGTATCCACCTCATCGTATATCCTTGTGTGCACGTAGACTACTCCAACCCTCCTCCTGAGCTGCTCGTAGAGGCTCCTAACAGGCCCCCCACCCCTAGGGTTTTGTACTGTAACGTGTAGTGGTGCTCCCGAGCTCTCAGCTACACCAACTATATCCCCTAGTTCTTCAACGTAGGGGTTGTCTATGTACACGTGGAGCTCGAAGGGTTTACCCTTGGATTGGAGGCCCTCAACAAACCTAACCACATTCCTCCGGATAACCTCGTCACCCACGATAACAGATAGATCCTCGACCAGGTAGTAGTCGACCTCAACCCTAACATCTGTGAAACCATGAGCTCTAGAAGCTAGGGTGACATGAGGGCCTAAACGCTCCCTCAAATACCCCACCTTGAAGAACTCCAGGGGTTCGAGGCCATCGAGGAACACTATATCGCAACCCCACCTGGACATAAGGTTTTCAACAACACTGAAGGGTATACTAACGCTTACGAAAACCTCAGGCCCCCTAGCCCACTCACACACATCAAGATCGTACTCGCAGTTAAGAGACCTCATAGGCTTGGAGAGAAGCCTTAGAGCAACCCCACCAGGGTACAAGTGGTACAATGGTATAGCTTCTACAGTCGAGAAACCTATGAGGACCAACTCTAAGCTCAAAACCAGAGCCCCGTGAGGGGAGGGGGTGTGAAAGAGCTTAACTAGCTTTAAGGCTAGTTAGGCTTGACCCTCCACTAGGGATTCTGATGCTATGCTCTCTATAACATCTCTTGGAGGGAGCTCGACGTACACAAAGCCGTCCTTAACCTCATGGTTTAACCTGATCAAACTCCTCTTAGCCATACGCTGGGTTGGCTCCCCCGTTGTCGCTATGAAGACCTCCCCGTGGCCTGGGCACAGGATCTTACCATCCTTGATGGCCCTCTCGCATAGAACATAGTACTTATGGTTGCATAAGGCTACGTAGGCGTAGAGCTGACCATTACTCCTGAGGACCATCACTGGTATCCCACCGAAGAACTTAACCCTACCCGTACCCTCAGGTATTATGGATTCTTTAGCGAACCTAACCCACAAACCATAACACCCAATAGGAGACCCCTTATGGCCGTTGCTTTTATAGGATCGTATATACCACACTACGTGCTACCGCTCTCCCCCGCTACACGAGCTTAGCTAGGGCTGTCACGAGCTCTAGTATAGGTCTATCCCCTATTGCTATAGCTACAAGGTACCCTATGGCTAGGTGTGCTACGTACGGGTGTCCTGGCGTGGCATCTATGTATGCATCTAGATCCCCCTGTCCTGCTTTTAAGGCTAGAGCTCTGGGATCCCCTTCCACGCTACACTCCCCCTTAACGTCTACAAGCCACCATTTGAATCTCGGGTCCTCGACTATCGTTCTAACCTTAACCTTAAACTTCATCCTAGACATGCATCCAACCTTAAACCCGTTACAGGCTATCCAGGCTGAGTAGAGGTGGTACGCTATGGCTGGTGCTACTGCGTAGAGTACTGCTAGGTACAGTAATGGTATTATGCTACCCGGTCTTACCGGTGATAGTATTGCTATTACGAGGAAAGCTAGTACGTCAGCCCCGCCTAGCATGCAATACCTGTACATGATGTAGGACGGTATGACTACTACAAGTGATAGCACCTGGTAGGCTATGAGAACCCCTAGATCCCCTCTGTAAACAGCTACTGTGATGGGGAGCCCCACCGCTACGGCTACCAGCCAGTACCATGGGGGGATCTCCCTCGACCTAACGTCTAGGACGCCTGCTATGGCTAGCACTAGTAGCGTGTAAACAGCTGGCATCCATTCCAGCAACTAGGCTGAACACCCTCTACTCAACATCTCTAATCCCATACTCTGTTATGGCGAACTGTGTCTCCCCCTCAGGTAGGTGTGGTGCATCAACAACCCTAGCAATCCTCCTATTACCCTTACTCTTCCTAAGCTGAACCCTAACACCTGGAGCGTGGCCTACAACGTGTCCTCCGACAGGCCTATCAGGGCTACCGAAGAACATCTCAGGTACTGCCATGACCTGGTTTGTTACAACAACGGCTGCATCGTATATCTCAGCTAGCCTCATAAGCTGGTGTAAGTGCTTGTTTAGAAACTGTTGTCTCATGGCCAGGTTCTCCCTCCCAGGGAACTCTGCTCTAAAGTGCCCTGTAAGAGAGTCTACAACCACCAACTTTATATTCTCCTTGCTCATCAGGTCGAAGAGCTTCTCAACAATAGCCATCTGGTGGTGGCTGTTAACAGCCCTAACCCAGTATATGTTCTCCATAACCTTATCGGGATCTAGGCCAACGCCACGAGCCATCTGCTCGATCCTCTCCCACCTGAAGGTACCCTCAGTGTCTATGTAGAATGCCTTAGCAGCCAAACCACCCTTATCCTCTGGTAGTTGCACGTTAACAGATAGCTGGTGGCATATCTGAGTCTTCCCGGTACCATACTCGCCGAAGAACTCCGTTATAGTCCTGGTCTCGATTCCACCACCGAGGAGTTCATCGAGGCTCTTACTACCAGTCGTAATCCTCCTAACCTTCATCCTCTCCCTCTTGAGATCCAAGGCTGTCTTCACCCTAATATCGAGAGCCTCCCTAGCAGCCTCAATAATCCTCTGAGCTGTAGGTAACGGGATGCCAGTAACCTGAGATAGCTCATGGGGGGTGGCCACGGCTATAGCCTCTATAGTCGTATAACCAGCATCGATAAGCTTCTGAGCAGTACTAGGGCCTACGTTTGGAAGATCAGTTATATCCCTTATCCTCCTCTCACCCACACCCACCGCCTCCAAGTATAAACCTCTACATCTAAAGCTAAATCTCTATAACAAAACATAGCCCGTGGAGGGGGCACTGGGGATGATATATTGGGTAGCGTAGCTTTCCAAGGAGCTCCTACGATGGGGAGGCGTCGTGCCCGCATGCTCTAATATCGGTGTAGAAGCTAATCCTCTCTACCCAGGATCTGGTGGAATGTGTTCCTCCTACAATTCCTACAGTAGTGGTAGAGCCTGGGGAACTCTGAGAGATCAAAGCTGACATCAAGCCTCCACTCAACATTACACTCAATACATTTTAAAACCCACCTGGTCAAGGCGCCTCCCCTACAGCTCTAGCCATCCCAACCCTTTTAAGCTCCTTAGCTAGTTTAACCTTCTCAATGAATATCTTAACGGTAGGCTGGAACAAATGCCTAATACTGTAGACTGGATCCAGTGGGAACAGCAGGTTCTTAGAATCCCTGAAACCGCATACAGGGCACTCGCTCACCACGTAAACCCTAACACCACCCTCCCCCTCGGGGCCCGAGAGTGTGTAAAGGTACTCTATGGGGGCGGAGCACTTAGGACACAACCCCACCTCTCTAAGCTCAAGCTTAACACTCAAAACCTAAGCACCCCTCATAATAGCTCCCGCAAACCCCCAGTTAAAGGGTGGAAGCCTAAGCTACACATGGTGGCATACCATCTGTAGAGGTGTTACTTCACGGTTCGAAGACCGTCTACCTTATAGGAGAGGACGTAGACGTTACTCCCCGTACTCCCCCATCTGATCTAGTACCACCTCGTAGTACGCGTCCTTTGCCTGCTCTAGCTCCTCCTGCCTTCTAGCATCGAGCTGCCTCTTCCTCGAAATAGCCTTAGTTGTTAGCACCTTCTGCTCCCCCTTTACAGTTGACGTGTACATTCTAGCCTCTCCCTCTGTTATCTCCATCTCGTAACCACACTTACTACATTTAAGTAACCTCTTCTCCTCCACCCTAACCATCATCATGATACTACCACATTTCGGGCAAAACCTCACCTATAACACCCCCACATCATGGGGCTTTGCGACCCATTAGATGCTATCAGCTAGAGTATTTATGCTTTATGGTTGGTCTGGTTAGGTAGCGGGTCTTCTTTTAAACTTAAGTGGTTTTGGTTCTAAACGGGTAAATCCTAGGGTGGAGTGTTGCCTTCAAGGAGGCAGTTCATAGGGAGGCATTTAATGATTAAGGGTAGGTTTGCAGACCTACTACTCTCTGGTAGGAAGGTGACCACTATTAGGCTTGGCCACGTCATCCCCAGGTATGAGGAGGTTATAGTCCACGGGCATGGTAGGCCTCTGTGTAAGGCTAGGATCAAACAAGTTACCTACAAGAAGGTTGGGGAGCTTACGGAAGCTGATGCTGTAAGGGATGGGTTCAATAGTCTAAGCGAGCTCCTTAAAGCTCTAAAGGACACCTACGACGATATTAGCCCTGATAGTGAGGTTACAATAATAGAGCTTGAGGTTGAGAAGGTCTTCACAGAGCTTGATCAAAGCGATCCATACATGGGGTTGAACCCTGTTGATGTAGCTAGACTTGGACTCAGGTACCTTAGGAGGGAGCTCCCCCAAGGCGATGTAAGGGTTCTAGAGGAGGTTACCAGGACGGGGAGCCTTAGGGAGGCTACTCTCAGGCTCTACGGATCCCTTAGCTTGAAGCATAGGAGGGCTGTCAGAAGGGTTTTAAGGAGGGTTCTTAGGATGCTCGTTGAGAGAGGATTGCTAGGAGGGGGCTCTAGTGGAGCTCCTACCACTCACTAGGATTACCTGGATACTATTCAGGTTGGATCCCGTAGGCCCCGTCACTATGAGACCTCCTACTCTGCTTATAGCAGTGTATGTATCGTTATCCTCTAGAACCCTGTAGGGGTCTACACCCATGGATATAAGCTCTTCTACGAGCCCTGGTACGAGGATAGCTCCTGCTGCGTCGGTGAAACCATCTATCCCATCTGTATCCATGGATAGGATTGCAGCTTCACCCCTATAACCCCAGTATCTCATCGAGAGAGCCCATGAGAATGCAAGCTCCATATTCCTACCACCCCTCCCCCGACCCCTGACTCTAACAGTGGTCTCACCACCAGCTAGTATTGCTGCAGGAGGCTGTACGGGGACTCCCCTCTCTATGACGTCCATTGTTATGGATGCTAGAGCTCTCCCAACCTCACGTGACTCCCCCTCAAGCCTACTAGTTAGTATCAAGGTGTTAAACCCCATGGATCTAAGCTTAACCTCAAGCCCTCTCAGCACGTCTATGTTAGCTGCTACCAGCTCGTTAACAGTCCTTGATAGAAGCTGGAATCCAGGCTTAGGTGTCTCCTCCCTTAAACCCCTACAACCCTCCTCAAGCACCCTGGAGACCCTCTCTGGTAACCTCTCGTAAACCCCATACCTCCTTGTAACCTCAAGGGCTTCACAGTACGTTGTTGGATCTGCGACCGTAGGCCCCGAGCCTATAACATCAAGCCTATCACCTGGAACATCGCTAGCATACAATCCTCTAACCTCAGCCGGGTACGCTGTGGTAGCAAGCCTACCCCCCTTAACAAGGGATAGATGCTTCCTCACACCGTTAATCTCGTGTATTGAAGCCCCACACCCTAACAGTAGCCTTGTAGCCTCCCTAACATCATCTATGGTTAGAGGGTCGATAGGCTTCTCGACGAGAGCTGAGGCACCACCAGAGACTAGGACTAGAAGCCTCCCCAGCCTCCCAGCAACCCTAGCCCACTCTAGGACAGCCTCCCCAGCCTTAAGGCTACTCTCATCGGGGAGGGGGTGGGAGGACTCGATAACCTCCAAACCATCAACGGGCCTCCCAGTACCCCTAGGGGTTACTATGACACCACCATCAACCTCTAGGACGTTGAGGGCACCGAGGGCCATCTGGATGGAGCCTTTACCCATAGCTATTACCACAGCCCTACGCCAACCAAGCCTCTCAAGGTACCCTTTAACCCTACCATCTAGCCTTGATAGCTCTACAACATCGTTAACAAGGGATCTAGCTATCGAGATTAAATCAAAGCCGGCTACGTGCACTTACACCACCCCACTGTATGACTGGCAAAGAGCATTTATAAACAACTTCAACATACACGGGCTTATAGGGGTTTAGGGGTATTAGGGTGGAATGGGTGTGCACGTGTGAGCGAGGGGGTTGAGGAGGTAACACTCGATACTAGAGGTCAGAGGTGTCCCCAGCCTTTCGTGGAGATGGTTAAGGTCTTCATGAGAACCAGGGGTAGGGTTAGGGTGAGGGTTATAACTGATGATGAGGCTTGCTTGAAGTTTATACCAGACTATGGTAGGGATCTTGACTTCGAGCTTGTTAGCATTGAGGAGGGTCAAGGGTACTACGTTATAGTTATGGGTAGGAGCTCCTAAGCTTACCTTGGGAGCTCTAACTCGCTATACCTCACCTCGAATCCTTCAAAATCCCCCTTGTACTCACCCCACTCTACATCAACTCTCTCAACCCTAGCTAGAGGAGGCCCCCTCCTACACTCCTCTAAGAGCTGCTCCACCCTATCTCTATCACCTTCAACTACGATGAGGAGGTAGCCTTCAGGCCTATTCTCAACATAACCTGCTAGGCCTAGCTTTGAAGCTTTCCTAGCAACCCATGCTCTAAAACCAACACCTTGAACCTCACCGTAGACCCTGATGGTAGCTCTTACCATCATACCAGCTCGAACTCCCTTAGATAGGTTTTAGCCGCTATGTACCTCTTGAGCCTCGATGGAGCCCTCACAAGGGGGGCTCCTTTACCCTCAACATATCCTATCACTGTAGGCTGGAGACCCCTCCTCCTTAGATCCTCTTCTAAACCCTCTATGACCTCAGGTCTAGCTACCACTACTATGGCCCCGTTAGTCCCAGCTGTTGCATTTGGTATTATGAAGTTCCTTGTTGCAAACTCGCTGATCCTGGGCTCGAGTAGAGGTATATCGGTTAGCCTTATGGCTGTGTTTGAGAGCTCCGCGATCTCCTTTACCACGTATATGCCGGGTCCTGTTACATCCGTTGTAACGGCTATGTGCTCCCTTGGGTTGAAATCCTCCCCTAGGTCTGGGAGCCTACTCTCTATGGCCTTTGCTACCTCCACGTTTGGTTCAGCCATTGTCTTGATGATCCTGGACTTGATCTCCAGGAGCTCCTCAACACTTATACCCGTTTGCCTCTCGAACTCCTCGGCAATCTCCCTATCGAGCATAACTAGCATGTAGACGTTTATAACGGGGAGCTCCCCTATAGGCCTTGTAACCATGACCTCCATCCCGGGCTCTACACGGTCGTAGAAGAAGGGCGGCTTCCTCTCCATCCCAGCTAGCACAGTAGCACCCATCAGTAGGAATCCCTTACCAGGTTGTTTAACATCATACACTGTAGCCCCAATACTTTCAGCGTAGGAGACCATGTTACCCCATATCCTCGAAGCCAGCCTACCATCAGGTGCATCGTATACAGGGTATATCCTTATGTTACGCCAGGCGCCAACAGTGAATAGATCGTTAAGGGAGTTACTTAGAGCTACAGCCACCTGCAGGTAGCTACCGGGGTCCTCAGCAGGGTCTATGATCTGTATCGTATCATTGTTAGCTGCAACCAAACCCCCACCATCATCGTAGCTTATGAAATCTACTAGGAAGAACTGGCTCCTAACATCAGCTGATACTATGGAGTGACCCTTACCGACAACAACCCCACCTCCTACAGCTGTTGCAACCCTACTATAGAACCTCCAAACAACATCCCTGAAGGGCTCAGGGCTAGAGGCTATCCTCTGGTGAACCTGGGCTAGGACAACAGCCCTCCTCGGCTTAAAACCCTTAAGCTCGCTTGAGTCGACACGGGGATCATCGACGTCATAGATACCCCTCATAACCCTAACATCCCCAACTCTAGCCTCGAAGACGTCAGCATCCCTCCTAGGAGCTATCCTTAAACCAAGACCCTCAAGATCCCCCCGGATGCTCCTCAAAGCAGGGTATAGTACTTCAACGAGATCAACCTTAACAGCACACCCTGTAGCTAGGGAGAAGGGGTTAACACCTAGACTCCTGTAATACTCTATCCTCTCCGCGAACTCCCTAGCTAGGGTATCGTAAGCCCTCATATACAACCCTACTTTAACAGCGTGAACGAAGGTTAATAGGTTAACGCATAGATTATAACCTATAAAACACCTGCTAGCATCCCATCAAGAGGGGTACCCCCCAGGGAGGCCTTGATGGCTACCCAGGTGTGCTCTACGGTTGAGGTTGCAGTTGATAACATGTACTACTGTGAGGATTACAGTTGGAGGTATAACGTGTTCAAGGATAGGGTTGAGGCAGGCGTTATACTAGCAGGCTTCATAGAACAGGTTGTCGGGAGGGTTTCCGACGTAGTAGTGGGCCTCGTAGCAGGCGGGGTTCCGGTTGCAAACGCTGTATCAGAGAGGCTAGGGGCCCCCATGGACGTTGTTGTTGTTAAGAAGATAACATACCCTTGGACCACCGAGGCGGGGTTCGGGGCTGTTGCACCAGATGGAGTCTACGATTTCGATAGGAGTGCTGCTAGAAACGCTGGGTTCGACCTGGACGATGTTGAGAGGATGGCTAGGAGGGTTCACGAGTACGTTGTAGCTAGGACGTTGAAGCTTAGAGCTAGCCTAGACTACAGTAACATCAAGGGTGGCAGGATCATACTAGTAGATGATGGGATAGCAACAGGGTACACGATGGTAGTAGCATTAAGGTTCCTGAGGAGAGCTGGAGCACTAGAGGTCGTAGTAGCAACACCAACAGCAAGCCTAGACGGGGCACTAATGGTGGCAAGGGAGGCGGACAAACTACTACTACTAAACCTGAGAACAGGCCCATTCTACGCAGTAGCAGACGCCTACAGAGAATGGCACGATGTAACCGATGAGGAAGCAAAACAATACATAGAAAAGGCTAAGAGGAGGATAGCACAACACCTATAAACCCCAGACCAACTAACACTATCCAACCGGGGGCCCGTCGTCTAGCCTGGATAGGACGCCGCCCTCACACGGCGGAGGTCCGGGGTTCAAATCCCCGCGGGCCCACCACCAAATCACTCCAGAGTAACCCCTAGAGGGTTTCCCTTTAAAAGCCCCTCCTCGGCATATTGAATTTTAAGCTCGTCCTTGCATTCTAAGATTGTTAACCTAGGATTAAAAGGATGCCTGTCAACCCTTGCTCTCTACTCTATTGTTTTCAGCTCTAACATGTGTGCCAATGGTGTCATGGTAGACTGTTGATGGTAAGGTACAGATTAAGATATAAATATCCCCTCTCTAGGTCCCTGTCTAAACAGAGGGTGGTTCTGTTGGTGGAGTTAGCTGTTAGCCAGGATATAGGTAAGCTTGCTGTATGGTGTGCTGTGGTCTTGTTGTTCGCTTTGTTCGTCTTCTCAATTGCTTTTGTACAACAAGGGGTTAGGTTTAGTGATGAGGAGGTTGCAAAGGCTAAAAGGGATAGGATATCTGGTGAGGTTTTCGGTAACCTTGTATACCACGTGGTCTTCATAGGATTGATACTCGTTCTAGGTGTCGTAGGCTACGTCGCCATCTACAGTAGGTCTAGAGAGTATACTATCACAAGTGAGCCCGGGGAGCTAGCCTCATAGGGGGTGGGCTTTCCATGGTCTTAGATACCTTAATAAACTTCATGTACTTCGTTAACGGCCTCGTCTGGGGTTTACCAGCTATAATAGTGTTGCTTGGTACCGGGCTCGCTCTAACACTACTACTTGGGTTTATGCAGGTAAGATACTTTGGCACCATAGTTAGGAATATGAGGTGGAAGGGTAGGAGGGGTGGAGGTGAGGTACACCCGTTCAAGATATGGGCTGCAGTTATGGGGGCTACTGTTGGTGTAGGTAACATTGCTGGTGTTAGTACAGCAGTAGCGCTTGGAGGCCCCGGAGCCCTCTTCTGGATGTTCCTAACAGGTTTATTCGGTATGGCTTTGAAGGCTGTCGAGGTAACATTAGGGATGAAGTATAGGAGGGTTAGACCTGATGGTAAGGTCGTTGAGGGTGGAACCCCATACTACATAAGGCAAGTTCCATTCATAGGGCCTATTCTAGCAACTCTCTTCGCCCTCTTCGCTTTCATAGCAGCACCTGGTATCGGTAACATGGTTCAATCGTCTAACGTAGCTTTCGGGGCTAGCTTTGTAGCTGAGAGCTACGGCTTCGACCCCACTATTGCTAAATGGTTGGTGGGTATAGTGCTGACAATACTTACAGCTCTCGTAGTCCTCGGTGGTATTAGGAGGATTGCTGAGGCAGCCACATACCTAGTACCATTCATGGCCACATGGTATATACTTGCGGGGTTAGGCGTATGGCTTATGTTCGCTGGAAACTTCCTAGACACATTAATCACAATCATAAGAGGGGCTTTCACACCACTAGAGGTTGCTAAAACAGCTGCCACAATGGCCGGATCTCCTGAGGCTGCAGCAGGCGGTATACTGGGTTGGACTACTTATGAGGCTATAAGGTATGGTGTTGCACGAGGGCTATTCTCCAACGAGGCAGGCCTAGGTAGCGCTCCAAACGCCTACGCTTACGGAGAGTCAGATCACCCAGGTAGACAGGGGTTCTATGGGATGTTCGAGGTTTTCATGGACACCCTGGTTATATGCATGATAACAGGCATATCAGTTACCATAACAGGAGCCTACACAACAGGGCTTACAGGAGCCCCCCTAGCTATGGAGGCGTTCTCCAGAGCCTACGGACCCTTAGCACCTCTCATTATAGGAGTTGCATTAATACTCTTCGCCTACACAACACTCCTAACGTGGGCTTGGTATGGTGAGGTTAACTGGGTCTACTTCTGGTGCAAGGTCCTAAAACTACCGGAGGAGCCTATGAGGTGGATTTGGAGAATAATATGGGTCATACTAATACTCCCAGCAGCAGTCCTAGCCAAAGACTACTTCGTCGTATTCTGGGACTTCGCAGACACGGCCAACGGTCTAATGATGATACCAAACTTAATAGCAGTAATAGTATTAGCCCCAGTAGCAATAGCACTACTAAACGACTTCGCTAGAAGATACAAGGAACTAAGCGGTTAAACCCCCATAAACCCCTCCCAACCCTCTACTTATTTCTTCCCTCCATAACAAAGTTTAAGCTCGACTCTCCTAAGAGGAGGCCAAGACTCCCCCACTTTGACGAACACTCACACTTTAATCGTTGACCTAGGTAACTCTTACGATTATCTAGTGCCATGACAGGGGGTTACCTGGAAGAGGCCGGACTTTAAACCCTAACTAGAAGGCTTGAAAAGATAATGGCTAAGATTTTTGGAGAGAGCTACTTTTACAATCTAAGAGCTCCGTTACAGCATTTGATTGATGTAGGCTGTCTTTTTAGGTTAAACCATGGCGGAAGCTGTTCTAGCTTTGTGATACGCTACTCTATTGAGCCCTTCGTATACGAGGAGCTCTAGCATTCCATCTTCTATGTTAATGCCAGCGTCCTCTAGCACTCTAAGTGTTGTTGCGTATACATGCTTACAGGGGTTGAATCTCCGGGAGCTCCAAGGGCAGTTGCACTCAAAATCTAGGGGTATTATGAGTTTAACCTTGTACCATCTCTCGCCACTCTCGCTTAGAACATCAACTTCAACCTCACCCGCACCATCGTCTAAGTAGACCTTATTGATTCTAACACCACCTCTAAGCTCCAAACCCTTCCTATAAACACCAGCATCCTCCCTCCTCCAACCCCTCCTAGCATAGTAGAATGTTGAAGGTTTATACCCCTCCCCAACAGGTAAACCTGAGGCTCTGTAAAGCTCTAGGATAAGCCTTAGAGCAAAACCATCAAGGCTATTCAAAGACCCAATCACCTACAGCTGGTAATGTAAGGGCAAGATTTAAAGGTAGGAGTGGTGAGGGAAGCCTGAGACCCCAGAGTGATACTATTCAATCAACTGGAGAGACTACCCCTTCAAGCTCTCCTCGTACCCCCGGGAGAGGCCCCTCCGAGCAGGAATCCTACAAACCGGTCGGATTAGGGTGTTAACGCTAGGTGGTTGGGGGATCGAACTTTTAGGGCTATAAGAAGGTATAGTAACCCTGGGGGTATAGGGTTTTCGCCTTGCTAAAAGGTGGGTTATATGTATGGTGATGGTCTAGGTAGGAGGGTGCTAGTTATCGGGGATGCCGTATGTCATGTTGATGTGTATCACTTTGAGGACGGGTACTTAGAGGAGGATTTAGTCTTAAAGATTGATGTTGGTAGGAGGTATGTGAGGAGGTTGAAGGGGAGGAGGTGTGGTGTTAGCTCTTTAGGGGGTAGAGCGTTAGTTTAAGCCTCGTATTGGGTTTCAACCTCTAATGGTGAGCTGGGCTACTGCTGGTGGTTCTACCCCTAGTTCTATGGTGTAGTACGTCTTCCTAGCCCAGTAGTTTGTATAGTGGTTTTGGTAGTATGGGCTGTAGGGGTTCCCATGGTTTCCTCCTGGTAGTGCTACGTGTAGCTTGTTTGTCGCCAGATCTGATACTAGTCTTACGCTAGCTCCACTCCTAACAGGAGCTCCCCGGGCTCCTAGCTCTGCTGGCGCTGATGGGTTAACGCTGTAGGGCCCCCCGCCTGCTTCAACGCTTTTATAGCTATAGGCTTTGATTATGGGGTGTTGTGGGTTGTAGTAGTGTATCCTCCCGTAAAGCCAGGTCTTGTGATCGCCACTCCCATAGTATGCTCTGAGCACCTCCAATGCTTTCTCGAAAGCCCTTACGGCTAGGTCCTCAGCCTCCCCCGGTTTGAGGTACCTATAGGCTCTAACGTCACCCTCCAGGTAGAGCTCTAGCAACCTCTCAGCATGCTCTACCCTGAAGAACCCCAGGTTACCCTCGCTACCGTAAAGCCTAGCCCACAAGCTCCTATGGAACAGCCAGGACCACGAGAGTGCTACGGAGGGCTCCCACCTATCAGGTTTTGTTGGAGCCCCCTCCCCAAGCCATTTCCTGAGCTCTTCGAGGATCTCGTTATGGTATCCAGCTCTCTCAGCCAACTTTAGCAGTAGGCCTATGTAGGTCTTGAGGCTTAAGTCCACGCTATCATCCGTCTGGATCCTCATAACGTCTTCTAAGCTAATAGAGCCCTTCGTCTTCAACGTATCCTCTAGGAGGCTTGTAATCCTATCCTGTCTAAACCTATCAGCCCAGTTCCACCCTATGTGGAGGCCGCACTCTCCATCAAACGGCTTAGAGTTAGCTGTTACCACGAATGGCCTGGGCGGGTTGTAGAGTATCGGTAGCTCACTGTAGCTCATGAAGCCAGCCCACTCCCCCTCACCATTACTACCGTTGAATGGTAGGAATCCTCTGTTAACAACCTTCACGCCATCGACCTCATATACTGGGAGGTTAACTCTAACCGGGTACGCTCCTACAGGTGAGTACGCTATGTTGCCATCGGAGTCCGCTACAACAAAGTTCTGTACGGGGGCTGTGAAGAACCTCTGAGTTCTAAGAGCTTCCACGACGCTCGTAGCCCTATTAACACCCCATATGAATGCTAGCTCAAGGCTTGGAGTTGAGCCTGTGAATGCTACAGCATACCTCTCACCACCCTCCTCTATAACAGGGCCGTGCACAGTCTCCAAGACCCTTAGCTCGAAGCTCCTGTAGGCTCTCCTCACAGGATCCCAGACTTTGATCTCCTCAACCCTAACCCTAGCTTCAACCCACGAGCCCTTATAGAGGTATCTATCGCCATCCCACTTGTAGTAGTAGAAGTCAGTGAAATCACCCATAACGTTGGTGAAGCCCCACGCCACCCTCTCATTCCTACCTATAACCACTAGAGGGGACCCGGGTACTGTAACCCCGACTACCTTCAGTGAAGGTGTCTCAATGTGAACTAACATCCAGAGACTTGGAGCTATTAGAGCCAGGTGGGGGTCGTTCGCTACTATCGGCTTACCACTAGAGCTGTAGGGGCCGCCTACAACCCAGTTGTTGGACCCTAGCTTGTACCAGTTGAGGGTTGCATTAGAGAGGGCTCTAAGAATACCCTTGGAGCTTGGGAGCTCCAGAGCTGTCGTCCCATAAACGTTGCTCTCAGCTCCACCTTCAACCCTCAGCCCCGTAACATCACCCCATTTAACTGCATCGGAGCAGAGGGCTTGAGGTGTTGTACGCCCTCTACCCACTATGTCTAGGTCCAATACTATACCCAGACCCCATCTCCTAACAAGTTCTCCTAGGACGAGGTCATCTGTATCCCACGCTAGCATCATGGTGAAGAACTTCTGTATAGCTACCACATCCTCTGGCCTCCAAGGCTCTGGTTTAAGCCCTAGCAGCCTGTACTCCGGGGGTAGGAGTCTCGTATCAAGCTTTGAAATGTAGTCGTTGAAACCCTTAACATAGTATTCTATGAGCTTAGCCATTCTCCTCAACTCAGGGTCATCACTTGATCTGAGGAGCTCCCAGGACCTCCTAACAGCCTCGTGTACCCCCAGAGCTCTCACAAGCCTGTCATTACCCAACCCCGCCTCTCCGACAAGCTCTGCAAGCCTACCCTGGGGGATCCTCCTGAAGAGATCTGCCTGGAAAAGCCTTAGGGAGGCCGTTACATAGCCCATAGCATAGAATCCAGCCTCATCGGTTGAAGCGAAGATATGGGGGACACCCTCAGAATCCCATAGAACCCTAGCCTCCCCGGGGACGCCTTCAACCCTCAAAACCCCCTCAGGTAACCTGTAGAGCCCGGAGCCGCTAACACCGTGGACTGGATCTAGGATTATGTTAAGCGGTGGGTAAGCCAGGGGGGCTGCTAGGAGGGCGAGCACGAAGGTTGAAAGTAGCAGAACACCTATAAGCCTAACACGCATACCCAACACCGCTGGAGTGTAGGGCTAGCACTTAAAATTTAAATAAAACTCGCCTCAGACGCTTTTTGCAGGCGATTGAGATGAGCTTAGCTAGGCTCATAGCATCAATAATACTAGGCTCCCTGGCAATCTCCTCAGCCCTATACATCTTGGAGCCACCACTGGGGATATCACTAGGTGTAATCGCATGCGGGCTACTAGTAGGAATCCTATCAGGTAAACCCGGGCCAGCCCTCCTCGCAGGCCTAGTATCAGGTTTAACAGGTTTCCTTGTAGCATACAGCCTAGGGGGTGGTGGTCTTCTCGGCTTCAACGTCTACAGGGAGCTTCTAGGCCCTATAGGGCCGTTGGTGCCGCTAGCATACTACATGGTATCATGTGGTGGAGCCTCAGCACTCGTAGCCATTGTAGTACCGGCCCTTAGGAGGAGGACGGGAGACTAGGTATATACACGCTTTTAAAGTCACTACCCTTATAAGGGGGTTGTTGGTGATATAGGGTGCCCTTGAAGGTCGGGGATAAGGCTCCAGATTTTGAGCTCTACGATACGGAGCTCAGGCTCGTTAGGCTTAGCGATCTCCTAGCTCAGGGTAAGGTTGTTGTCCTGGCATTCTTCCCCGGAGCGTTTCCCCGCTAACGGTATTTCCGTTAGCGGGGTTGGGCCTTGGTGTGGGTTCATTTGCTTCACCCACACCTCATGGGCCCCCGTCGAGCCCAACGCCATGGGGCTCCCATCTATGGGGGTGCTCAAGTATCATCATAGCACCCGCTTGTGCAGTACTTACACAACCTCATCATCGATACTACGTAGTATCAACTAAGACTTATAAGTCTAACGGTGATTCAGGTAAGCATGGATATTTGCATTTATTGTCAAACTTGTAATAGCCTTCACATCAGTTTGTACAAGGGAGATGTGTTCTTTCAGGGATAGGATGGCTTTGCTTGAGAAAGCTAACGCTATAGTTGTTGGGATAAGCGTTGACAGCCCGTTCGCTCTAAAGAAGTTTAAGGAGGAGAACAGGCTTAACTTTATACTGCTAAGTGATTATAACAGGGAGGTTATAAAGTTGTACGATGTATACCACGATTCATTCCCGCTACCGATAGCTAACAAGCTTAGGATGATAGCTAAGAGGTCCGTCTTCATACTAACACCACCTGAGGGTAGGGTAGCCTACTCCTGGGTATCGGAGAACCCGCTTGTAGAACCTGACTACGACGAGGTCATCAGGGTGGCTAACGAGATAGCTTTAAGGCTCTCCAGGACATAGGTTGTAGCGGAGCCCCAACCCTTAAACTTTATTAAATCACTATATCCTGTTTCCCCCAGGGAGGGTGGTGGGTTGAGGTACACCACCCTTGGCAAGGGGGGCCCTAGGGTTAGTGTTGTAGGCCTCGGCTTCTGGCAGGCTGGCTCAAGGCTTTGGGGTTCACGTGATGGTAGTCTACGTAGGAGGGTGGGGGAGGCTCTTGAGTCGGCCTCATCGCATGGGATCAACTTCCTGGATACAGCTGAGGTTTACGGTGGTGGCTTGTCGGAGGAGGTTCTAGGCGATGCTGTCAGGGCCCTGGGTAGGGAGGGCTTCGTGGTGGCAAGTAAGGTTGCAGGCTATAGGGCCACAGGGGGCTCCATAATCAGGGGGGTTGAGGGTGTTAATAGGAGGCTTGGTTTCAAAGTAGACCTCATACAGTTGCACTGGCCCCCACCACACCCATGGCCCCTATGCTGGTCCATTAGGGGGCTGGAGGAGGCTGTGCTTAGGGGGCTAGCGGGCTACTATGGTTTATCAAACTTCCCCAGGGATCTGCTAGAGGAGGCCCTACAATGCTCTAGGAGGGTTGAGCCTGTTAGCAACCAGATCCAGTACAGTCTAGCGTTTAGAGCCCCCGAGGTCGACCTCATCCCCTACATGAGGGAGAGGGGGCTGGCTCTGATAGCGTGGAGCCCCCTGGCTAAGGGTGCTTTAGCTGGTGTTAGGAAGGCCTCGACAGCGGCCCAGAGGGGTGATAGTGTCTTCAGGGTTGTCAGCGCTGATGAGGAGCTCCAGAAGGTACTGGAGGATGTTGCTGTGAGGAGTGGAGCCTCGAAGGCTCAGGTGGCTTTAGCATGGCTAATATTTAAGGGTGCAATACCAATACCTGGTTTTAGGGATCCGAGGAGGGTGGAGGAGTACGCTAGGGCAGCTGATCTAGTGTTAAGTGAAGGTGACATAAGGTTGCTTGACGAAGTGTCAGCTAAATATGTACACATGTGGGGTGGATGGCATAGGGGGTTTAAGGTTATGAGGTTCGTACCCGGGCTTGTTCAAAGACTAGTGTTAACTGCTATCGGGGGTTTGTAGGCATGTCGAGGCTCGCGAGAGCCATCAAGGAGTGTGGTGCACTACTACAGGTTGCCTTGGATGTAACGGATGCATTGGAGGCCTTCAGGATAGCATCGGCCATACCGGATAACCCACTCCTAGTGCTAGAGGTTGGAACCCCTCTGATTAAATCAGCTGGCATGAGCTCCGTTAAGATGCTTAGATCAGCTAAACCTGAAACTCCGATCGTAGCTGATACAAAGACATTCGATGCGGCTGACGTGGAGGCGAAAATAGTCCACGAGGCTGGGGGTGATGCCTTCACAGTCCTAGCTCTCGCAAGCGAGGAGACCCTGGAGATGGCTGTTGCTAAAGCCTCTGAGTTCGGTTTAATGGTGTACGCTGACACCATGAACATACCCCACTACTACATGGAGAGGACCCTTAAGAAGCTGAGCGACCTCGGGGTCCACGTAGCCTTGCTACACGTGGGCGTTGACGTCCAGAGGAGGGCCGGATTCAGGGCTACAGAGTTGTTGAGCTACATTAGGGTTGCATCTGACACCTTCAAGGGCCCTATAGCCGTGGCTGGCGGCATTAAACCTAGTGAGGTTGCAAAGTTCGCCTGGGCTGGCGCTAAGATAGTTATAGTCGGCTCAGCCATAGTGAGAGCTGAGAACCCCCGTAACGAGGCCATCAAGGCCCTCGAGTCGTTGAGAGAGGCAGGCTTCAAGTGCCGGTAGAGTACGCTAGGCTATCCACCAGGGCCCTAGAGGAGCTAGCCTCGAAACAGAACGTCATAGCAGTAATACCGCTTGGTAGCATTGAGCAACACTGTGAGGGGCCGCTAGGGCTCGACTCGATGATAGCTGAGAGGCTATCCCAGGAGGCTTGTAGGAGGCTTGAGTCTAGGGGTGAGGTGACATGTGTGATACTACCAACGTTAAACTACGGCTACTCACCTGAGTGGAGTAGAGTCAAGGGGACCATAAGCATACCACTCCACACTTACGCCGAGCTACTCGAAGCAGTGGTAGAGGGTGTTATTAGAAGCGGTTTTAGGAGGATAGCGTTGATCAACGCTCACGGAGGCAACGTCGGGGTAGCTGAGGCCGTCCTGAGGAGCATAGCCTCAAGACATGAAGGCGTAGTACTGGCCCTCATCAACTACTGGGAGCTCCTAAACGCAAAGCTAGACCACGCAGGCCCCTTCGAGGAGGCTGTTGTTAGAGCTCTAGGCTTCAACATAGATCTAGGTGAGTGTACGAGCGTAGGCTACGAGGGTAGGCCTAGGATACTGCTTAGAGCTCCAAGGGAGCCATCTAGGATCACCATGGGGGCTACGGGGGTAAGCCTGGACCTGGAGGCTCTAGTGGAGGCCCTAGCAGGTGCTCTTAGGAGGGTGGCAACTGTAGACCCCCTGGGGTACTCGATATAGCTAGCTTTGGATGAAGTCTGTCAACTGCCTAAACCTAGCCCTCCTCTTAGCGGACTCCATGTAGAGCTTCCTCAAGTCAACCTGCTTGAACTCTAGGTTGTAGAGGTGTATTAGCTTTAAAGCGTTCTCCGTCACTGAGGGTGCCACCAGGATACCCCTAGCCCTTACACCCCTAGCCTTCAGAGCTTCAATGTAGGATAGTAGTTGTTTCACAGCCTCCTCCCCAGCCTTAACCCTCTTAACCTCTATAACCACAATGTTACCGTCCCTATCCCTAGCGTACAGGTCTACGAAGCCGGGCTCCACAGGCCTCTCTACATCGATGATCCTAAGCCCCTCCTCCACTATGCTGGGGTTACCTGCAATGATATCCCTTAGCTCCTCCTCGCTCATGTACATCCAGAACTGGCCCTCCTCCGGGTTCAAGGCTATCAGGATTGAGTAAACGTTACTACACTCCAACACCAGCACCTCCCTAGGGGTCCTCCTAAGAGCTCTTAGAACCAGCATCTCATTCTCTACGGTAACCGTTATAGCGCTGGTCTCGGGTTGCCAGTTAAGAGGCTTAAACCCCCTATGCCCGTGGACTATAACGCTACCATCAGGTTTAACCATGACAATCCTATCCCCTAGTGTAGCCTCACTAGCACCCCTACCCTCATACCACGCCCGGCAGAGGGCCGCCATGGTGATCCAATACCTCCTCTCAAGAGCCTCAGCTATGTGAGCTCTAGCGTCCTCCAAGCTCTCTGGTACCACAACCCTTACATCCAACCCCCCTATACCCTCCACCTAAGCTTCGAAGCACGTTACGGCTTTAAACAGGGTGTGGGTTACATCCAGGGGGTGCTCGGTTTTGGGTGTGAAGGCACTGGGTAGGGTTGGGGAGG
This sequence comes from Acidilobaceae archaeon, assembly GCA_028276165.1. Classification (GTDB taxonomy): domain Archaea; phylum Thermoproteota; class Thermoprotei_A; order Sulfolobales; family Acidilobaceae; genus DSZV01. The sequence goes on along the minus strand of JAPYWV010000002.1, from coordinate 8,399 downwards.
TCACCTCCCACCCCTTGGTTGAGATAGCTATGGCCTACGCTGTCATAGTATCTGTCGTCATAGCATTGATCGATTACACAACACCGTTAGGCGGTGATCTTAGGAGGCAACTCTACACTGTTGACGCCATTGTAGTCCTCCTACTACTCCTAGATCTGGTTGTAAGAGCTCTTAGAAGTGGGAGCCCCCTGGGGTACCTGGCTAGCAACTGGTATGAGATCCCAGCCCTCATACCCTTATATGCTTTCGCCATGGTAGAGCAGATTCCCAGCCTAGCTGGGCTTATCAGGCTCCTTAGGATGCTTAGGCTGCTAAGGCTAACCCTACTATTCCTACGTGGCTCAACCATAGCCAGGGCTTTACTCGAAGCTGCTAGAACCCTACGGTTTTCAACAATAGTAGGAGTGCTAGCTCTTACAACTCTAACCTCGGCCTTCATATTCTATGTTGTGGAGTCAGCTGGTGGAAGTGGTAGTGTGAAGAGCTTCTGGGACTCCCTATGGTGGGCTCTAGCGACAATTACAACGGTAGGCTACGGAGACGTAGTCCCGGAGACCCCGGCTGGGAGAGTTATCGGAGCGGTAACAATGCTGGTAGGCATAGGCGTGTACTCAGCCTTCATAGGCCTAGTAGCGGCAACCCTAACCCAGATTTCGAGGGCTCAAAGGGATCCCGAGCTCGAGGACATAAAGTCGAAGGTAGATAGGTTGGAGAGCCTAAGCGAGAGAGAGCTGGAGGAGCTAGTAGACAGCATTAAGAGGAGATGGGCTAGATCAAGGGAGAGGGCTTAGAAGTCTAATCGAGGTAAGGGGTGGGGGCGTAGCCTAGCCAGGTAGAGAGTTTAGGCTCAGCCACTGCAGACCCCACACGCTAAAGCCCACCGATAACATGTTTACAGCTACCCAACACTATAAATTACCTCGACGTAGTAACGTCTGGTGGAAGGTGACCTTAGTGTCCTATCTCGATGAAGGGGAGTTTGAAAGGTGGATGAGGAGTGCTTTGAGAACGCTTGAGTCGGCAAGAAGGGATCTCGATGGTGGAGACTACAACTGGGCATGCTTTAAATCCCACCAGGCGGCCGAGAAGGCTCTAAAAGCCCTACTATGGGGTGTCTTTCAACTCCATGTGCTGGATTCCTGTGGGCATGAGGGCCTTCCTCACCAGCTTCAGTCCCGCCATGAACGGCATCCAGTCCCACACGGCGTTAGCCCCCAGCGTTCCAGTCATCGCCCCCTACTCCGCTATCATGCATCGAGGCTTTTAAAGATTAAGGTCTTAAACCCTAATACTGTCGGGACCCCACTAGAGCGTCACCCACGTGAGTGTATAGGCTATAGGTACCCGGAGTCGACGTGGATAGTAGTTGACTACAGGGGGCCTAGGGCTTTAATCATTGCCTGAGATCATAGCCTACCCTGGGTTCAACCTAGAAGATGTACCTCCCGAGTTTGATAACGTGGTATCCAAGGTTGTGGAGCTAGTTTATATAAGCGTTCATGAAGGCTCTGTGACGAGCTCGAGAGGGTTGGGTTGATAGCGGTAGTAGAGGAGGGTTCCAGTAGGATTGTGTACGCTGTAGCAGTGGTAGGCAAGGGACGCTACGGGTTTACAGTAGATCTAACAACAAACACTATTTCCGAGTGGTTCTTCGCAAAGGGGGTTTATGTGAAAAGCCTAGGCTTCTACATGACAGTGGCGAGCGAACGAGAGTAGTTGGGAACCCCTAAACCCTACACTCTAAAAATCCTCATCAATGAAGTCCACTGCTTCACAATATACAACGTTTAGAGGGTGAGTGGAGGGAGCTTCATTAAAATCTCAAAAGCGATCCTAGCTGTGAGCTCCCCGCGTAGCCTAAAGGTGCTCCTCGATAGTAGGCTCCGTTAAAGATGTGGAGGTTACCTAGAGGATCCCAAGCTCTCTCATTAAGGCTAAAGCCTAAGGCTTCAGCTTAAGGACGTTAAATTACCTACAGTCACTTGGAATCTGGCTTGGAGGTTTGATGGGGGGTTACTTTAGGCTGTGGTATGCTGGGCTACTACAAATGCAGGAACACAAGTGGGTGCTCTTGTAACTGGGGTTAAATGTACTCTATGCTGGTATACAGAGTTGAGGCTTGAGGGGTGCTTAGGGCTTCTAGGGTTAAGGTAACCTCCCCCTATAGCGGATTCCTTGCTCTGTTGTATTGTGAGATGTTGGGTTCGCCTTGGTGCTCGGTGGTTTAGCTCTCTTTTGCTTTCTCTGCTGCGAGCCTCTCCTCGTAGTATTTCTTGAGCTCCTCTTCGCTCATCCTATTGTAGGGTTCTGCTAGGATGTCCCTTAGCTGTGGGTTTTTGAGGAAGTAGTAGACTGAGTAGGAGCATATGGGTACTATCTTCAAGCCCTTCTCTCTTGCAACCTCGACGGCCTTATCGACCATGGCCTTAGCAACCCCCTTACCCCTGTGCTGTGGTGGTGTATAGGTCTCTATGAGGTGCATCCTGTCACCTTCAACGCTGTACCTTAGGTATGCTTTGGAGCCGTCCTCGAACTTGACGTAGAAGACCTGGGATGTGTATTTAACCTCTAAGCCCTCAGCCAAGCTACAACACCACCTAGCCTACGATACCTTAGGCTATTAAGGCTGAGTATGTACTAGAATGGAGCCTCCCGGGGGGCTCTAACGCTTATAGGGTGTAGGTTCTCTAGGTAACCGGGTTGCAGGCCATGATCTTGGTTGAAAGTGCAAGGTCTAAGATTGGTATCCTGAGGAGGTACGTTTACCTGGATAACGCTAGCTCAGGCCCCCTGCCTGATCCCGTAGTCGATGCTGTTAGGGGTTTCGTAGATGCGTGGGCTTCTGAGGGTGAGCCCTGGGAGGATGGTGTACTAGCTGGGGTTGAGTGTAGGAGGTTGTTCTCACAGCTTGTCAACGCCTCCCCCGAGGAGGTCGCCCTACTACCAGGTGTAACCTACGGGCTCGCAGTCATACTATCATCCCTTAGGCTTAGGGGGGATTCCAACATTGTCGTGAGCTCTCTAAACTTCCCAACCAGCATCCTTATAGCCAGGTCTATGGCCTCCAGGGGGCTTGTGAGGGAGGTTAGGGTTGCTGAAGCCCGTGACGGCTCCGTTGACCTAGGGGTCTACGAGAGGCTTATCGACGATAATACGAGTGTAGTGATGGCAGACTACGTGGGCTGGCTATCAGGCCACGTTGAGAACCTCGGGGAGATAGCTAGGATAGCTCACGAGCACGGGGCCATCCTGGTGTCAGACGCGTTCCACGCTGTAGGAGTCCTCCCAGTGGACGTTAAGAGCCTGGATGTAGACGTGTTGATAACGGGGTCCTACAAGTGGCTTATGAGCATCCACGGTGTAGCCCTAGCGTACATTAAAGGTGAGTTGCTGGAGGAACTCCAACCACTGTATGCTGGCTGGATGGCGGTGGAGGACTCTGTAGTACAAAGGCTTACACGGGGGGAGCCTGTCTTCGAGAGGCCGATAGAAACCGGTAGGCTCAACCTAGCACGGGGGGCTTTGAAGCTAGAGTGGGGCACGCTACCCCTCATAGCAGTCGTAGCTCTAAGGGAGTCACTTAAATTCATAATAGAGCATAAGGCACCAGAGCTCTACCACAACCACACGTGGAGGGTAGCTGATAGGATTGCGGAGGGCCTGGAGGATCTAGGCTATAAGCTGTACACACCAAGAGAAAACCACTCAGCCATAGTAACCTTCAGGCATGAGAGGCCCCTAAAGCTAGCAGAGGAGCTTGAAAAGAAGGGCATCAAGGTATCAGCAAGACCTAAACTTGTCAGGGTATCACCACACTTCTACAACACGATGGAGGATGCAGAGAAGCTACTGGAATCCCTCAAGGAGCTTAGGTCGAAGATTTAGCACGAGAGCCTCGTATCTTCGGAGGCTACCGGGTTCTCGAAGGTCTAAACCATTTCATCAACATGAAGATGTTGACTGACTTTACGAGACGAGACAAAGGGGTGTTCCGTCTCCCGTAAAGCCGATCATGGCCGTAAAAAGGCTGATGATGCTGTTAGGTGGTTTAACAGTGATCCTGGGGGTCTACACACATATTGGGATGGCCCTCGTAACACTTCTACTGACCTTTCAACATATTCGATCTCATAGGAGGCTAGACGGCTGAAGCTCCTACCTTGCAATTGCTTCCCCGCCTATCTTCTACACCTAACATTTATACCCATGGGTTTAAGCTTTACCCCTAGAAGGGTTTAATGGGGGTGCTCTCGTGTCCCTAGGCTGTGCTAGGCCTAATAGGCTTGCAGGCTCTAAGAGCCCGTATCTCCTCCAGCATGCGTGTAACCCTGTTGATTGGAGGCCTTGGAGTGCTGAGGTTTTAGAGGAGGCTAAGGCTCTTGGTAAGCCTTTGTTCATATCTATAGGCTACTCTACATGCCACTGGTGCCATGTTATGGCTCGCGAGTCGTTCGAGGACCCTGATGTGGCTGCAGTGCTTAACGAGTACTATGTCCCGGTTAAGGTTGATAGGGAGGAGATGCCCGATGTTGATAGCTTCTACATGGCATACTGTATGGCGGCTCTAGGCTCCTGCGGTTGGCCTCTTAACGTCATAGCGACACCTGATGGTAAGCCGTTCTACGTTAGAACGTATGTTAGGAGGGAGGAGCTCATATGGATTCTACTGCAGATCGCCAAGGTCTGGTATAGTGGTGATAGGGGGTTAGCTGAGGGTGCTGGCGATGAGGCTCTAAAAGCTCTACAAAACCTCTGGGCCCCTAGGCCCGGTGATGCTAGCCTAGGAGACCTCATATCAAAGGCTTACAGGGAGCTCCTGGACAGCTACGACCCGGTCTACGGTGGCTTCGGTAGGGGGCCTAAGTTCCCTACACCACACAACATAATGTTCCTCCTCAGGTACTGGGCTAGGACTGGTGATGGAGATGCCATCGAAATGGCCCTTAGGACGTTAGATTACATTGTCGCAGGTGGTATACACGACATAGTGGGGGGAGGCTTCCACAGGTACACTGTGGACTCTAGATGGCTTCAACCACATTTCGAGAAGATGCTCTACGACCAAGCACTAATCCTAGTAGCACTCGTGGAGTCATTCCAGCTAACAGGTGATCCAACGTACAGGTGGGCTTCGCTTAAGACCATAGGTTTCCTCTTGGAGTCAATGCTAGGCCCTGAGGGTGGATTCTATACGGCTTTGAGCGCTGAGAGTGGTGGAGTTGAGGGGGGCTTCTACACATGGAGTTACGATGAGCTTAGGAGTGCTCTGGACGAGGATGAGTTCAAGGTAGCGGTGAGGCTCTTCAACGTATCCGAGAGGGGTAACTACAGGGATGAGGCTACAGGGAGGCTTACGGGGAGGAACATACTATACATAGGGTTACCCTTAAGGGATGTAGCTAGACTACACAACATGAGCCTGGAGGGGTTACTAGAGCTCATAGACAGGCTAGCGGGGAAGCTGAAGGCTGTAAGGGATCGTAGGGAGCCTCCTCCGGTCGACGATAAGGTGTTAACGGACTGGAACGGTCTGATCCTAGCGGCTCTATCAAAGGCCTACAGGGCTCTAGGCCATGAGAGGGTTCTACAGGTAGCGGAGGGGCTAGCCTCATTCCTGGAGAGGAGGGTTGTTGATGGCGGTAAGGTATACCACTGCTACAAGCTAGGGGAGGCCTACGTGGATGGAATGCTAGCTGACTACGCAAACCTAGCATGGGGGTTAATGGAGCTCTACGAGACCACGTTCAGGGATAGATGGTTTGAGCTCTCACTAGAACTAGCAAACTCCATAGTCAAGAGGTTCTGGGACGAGGCTAGAGGCATCCTAAAGTTTAAGGAGGGGGGTGGCATAACAGGGGATCTAGTGGATGTACACGATACGTCTATGCCCTCAAGCTACTCCATGGCGTTACACGTCCTAACAAGAGCGTCGAGGTACACGGGAGACCCTAGGTTCGAGGATGTAGCTCTAAGAGCTTTCAAGAACGTCGGTGGGCTAGTGGAGCTAAACCCATCAGCATTCACATACATGCTATCAACAGCCCTAGACTACTGGGTTGATGTGAGCTACGAGATAGTAGTAGCCTCAAGGGAGGGTGATAGGGAGGCCCTGGACTTGATAGGAGAGATCTGGAGGAGGTTCATGCCGAACAAGGTGCTAATACATGTAACAGAGGCTAGCAGGAGGGTGAGGGAGCTAGCACCCTACACCAGGAACATGGTAGCAGTAGAGGGGAGGCCAACAGTGTACATATGCAGGAACAGGACATGCGATCTCCCAATAACAGGTGTAGAGAAGCTATCAAAGGCGCTGGGAGCACCGCTACGCTATGAAAGACGGTAACATCGGCTGGGAGAACTCCATGGAGACATGCTAGGTGTGTTATGTGGATGATGCGAGGCAGTACAGACGTGGGCTTAAACCACTACCGTATACCCTGTACCCAACCAGAAGGGGAGGGGTTATATTGAAAGCACCCCTTAATCACTCTTTAAGATTGCATCTCAACAACATCCTGGTGTTGATTTTAGAGGTGTTCTAGGTTTATATCACCCTCCCTTCCCCATCCTACTACCAGGTCTGCCCAGTTTCTCGCCTCCTCGAAGTTCTTGAAGTTACTCCTCTCCGGTATTTCTGGATCGTATGCCCTCACATGGAATCCCCTTGTTTCGAGCTCCCTCATAAGCCTCCATATCACGTTTATATCCTCCGATACGAAGAACGGTGATCTAGGCTTGTAGCCTAGGCCGTGGAATAGTATCCTCTTAGCCCCCCTATCCCTGGCTACCTCCTCCGCCCTTGATGCTAGGTGTTCTAGGTAGAGCTCGTTCAACACTATAGCCTGTTTTAGAAGCTCCTTGAACGGACTTCTCGAAGCTCTATCCCTCATCCACAGGTACAGCATTAAAGTGTCTTTAACCAAGCAGGGCCCTCCAGCGTATCCAGGCCTGTACTTCTGGAATCCGAAGGGCTTCGTTGAAGCCCCCTCTAGGGCTTCGTAGAAGTCAACCTTAACGGTATCCGATACAGCTTTTACAGATGATACTAGGGTTATGTTGATCAGCCTCTGGGCATTCTCTATGAGCTTTGAGAGCTCCGCCTCCACCAGCCCGGTTACCTTTGCTACTGGTATGCCTAGTATCTCCTTGTAGAACTTGATTCCAGCCTTAACGCTAGCATCACCGAGGCCCCCTAGGACCCTTGGTATGTTTGATATGTTCCAGACCCTATCTCCAGGGTTTATCCTCTCAGGTGAGTGTACAAGCTGTAGTGTCTCTCCAACCTTGTGCTTCGAGGAGCTCTCAATACCGGAACCCAGCCTCTCAACAGTACCTCCAGGGTATATTGTGACCTCCGAGGATACAAGCGTACCAGCTCTAACAACCTCACCGAGCCTCCTACCAGCTACCTCAACAGGGTTGAAGTCTATGTAGTCGTCCATAGACCCCCTATCGGATTCAAGCATATCCACAAGCCTCCTACCATAAACCTTCATGGGGGTGTTAACGGCGACCACAACCCACATAGCATCGTTAACCTCGGGGTACTCAGTGGTAGCCCTTATATGGTCCCTCGACTTAACCCAGTTCTCAACCACGTAGACGTCTCTAACACTTGGAACACCACTGTTGATCAACTCAACAACCCTTCTGTTAATGTCGACAACTATCACATCTAGCCCTCTGAGAGCACCGTGAACGGCAACGTTTAAGCCTACGAACCCACCCCCTATGACGGCTAGCCTTCCGTTCAACCCAGGCAACCGTGGAGTGTGGAGAACCCCCATCCTTTTAAGGTTACTTTGTAACAGTAGGCTCATGCACATATTTTAAGGTTAACTTAGCCCCGATAGCCTAGGGGTTTAGGTTTGATGAGAAGAGCTCTTATAGCCTTCCTGCTCCTAAGCTTTGTATCGCTCTTCGCAGACATAGCTTATGAGGGTGCTAGGAGCGTCTCAGGCCCCTACCTCGACCTCCTAGGGGCAACGCTCATCATAGCTGGGGGTGTGAGTGTTGGGGAGCTCGTATCCTACCTTGCACGGTTCCTCGGGGGCCTGGTGGCCTTCAAACTCGCATCTAGTAAAGCCTACTGGGCCCTCCTGATACTAGGCTACATGGTAAACCTCGTGGCAGTACCCCTGCTAGCTCTAGCTGGAAGCTGGGAGCTAGCCTTCACACTCTATCTCGTGGAGAGGGTTGGTAAAGGCTTCAGGGTCCCCATTAGGGATACCATACTAGCTGAGGTTTCGAGGGGGGTGGGTAGCGGTAAGGCCTTCGCGTTACATGAGCTCCTAGACCAGGTTGGGGGTGTAGCCGGCCCCCTGGCCGTAGCCTACGTTGTAGGAGACACTGGATCCTACAAGCTCGCATTCCTGGTGCTAGCTATACCAGCCGCTATA
>JAPYWV010000001.1 GCA_028276165.1 Acidilobaceae archaeon | reverse complement strand
AGCATCAGTTTCCACTAGGGGTTTTACAGGCTTCAATACCTCTGGCACCTTAGCTTCGCCTATTAACTTGGATAGAGCATTTATTATGAGTGAATCCGAGAAGTTCTCCTCTATAAGCTCTCCGATTAAACTACTGATATCCTTTAATCCCCTCTCCTCGCTCGCCTTACGCTTAAACTCCTCCCAGAGACTCCTATCGATCACAATTGAGGTCTTAATCTTACCACCCATACTCCGAACCGTAATTATGTATATACGCCTGGAAGGTTATATGTCTTGCTCATATGGTATGAGGAAAAATGTTGGAAATTGAAAGCGGGGAAAGTATCTTTTTAGTAAGCTGGGGGTTACCTTCTTAACAGGAATACCGTTACTGCTCCTACTAGGAATGCTATTACTGCTATGAGTGTTGCTACTGGAGTGCTTACCCCCACTTGTACTGTTGTTGTCCTCTCCTGTGTTAGCGTTGTTGTTCTAATCTCTGTTTCTGTCCTGGTCTCCGTTACCACCTTGGTCTCTGTCACCTTCACGGGCTGGCTTACCAGTGATACCATGTATGTTATCAGGTTTGTTACGAACTGTGGGCCGTCTAAGGGTACTTTGTAGTACTCTGTTACGGTCATTGGTGTGTAGCCTCCGTACATTGTCTCACTTGAAGCTATCACTACCCTGTTGTCTGGGAATACCTCTATTAGCATTAGTGGGAATGGGCCTGTGTTAACCTTATCGTTTAACGGATCGTAGAACATGGGGCCTAGCCCTCCCTTCTCTGGAGGCTGGTTCTCTACTGCTTTGGAGTTCTCGCTTGTCCTCACAACTACGTAGACGTTCCTAGGCTTAAGCTCAGGCTGTTTAACCGGGTTTACAGGCTTCCCCTGTACTAGTACGAATAGCCCTCCGGGCCCGTGGAATAGGACCTTGTTGTACTTAAGGTTGTTCTTTAGAAACGCTACCTCAGGGCTTGGATCAACTATACCTGTAACCCTGTAGGGTGCACCTCCAGCGTTCTCCTTGTAGTCCTCAACACTTATATAATCTATCCTTATGACGCTACCTATAGCCTCTAACACAGCGTTCATAGACTGCTGAGCCTTCTCACTACCCTGAGCTGGGTAATCGCTATCCCCTGCAATCCACAAGGCTTTGTTAGGCTTAGAGAACCAAGCCTTTATAGCTTCAACAGCCTCACTTCTAATCAAAGCCTCAGGCTGCCCTATGATGAGCACATCTACATCCCTTAGATTGAGTGCCGTGAGACCGCCTACCCTAACCTCGTTGAAGGCCTTCAACACCTCAGGCTGCACCCTCTCAAGATCGGCTTGCTCTGATACAATTAAAACCTTGTAGTAGGGCTTCGCTATCTCGACTAGAACCTCAAGCCCCTTGGGGGACTGCCTATTGCTTAGATCGAAGGCGATCACGATGATAGCGCTCTGGCTCGGGATCGAGTTTAGAGCTAGAACAGCCACCAGTAGGGTTGCGAGAGCCAGCCCTAAGATCTTCGCCTTCAACCAAACCACCTCCTTCAATCAGAGGGGTTGCATACGGGGGGGTTATTAACTGTTAGCTACATAGACCCTATAGGCGTGTATTGATGTATAGAGGTAACATACTTAAAATAGGTTTAACTCCTAAACTCCCACATGGTGGTGGAGTGTGGGGTATAACACCTCCAGACCCCTAATTGTAGGTCTAGCCATAGCCCTCCTACTCTTAATCCTAGGAGCCTACATCATCTTCATGAGGGGTGCGGGAGGCCCCCCGGCTCAGACCCCAACACCTAGCGAGACAACAGCTACCATTACACCTGGTGAGGCTACAACAACACCATCCCATGTAACCCCGACGGAGACTCGTACACCTCCAGGGCAACCTGTAGTCCTCAACGTGATAACAAGGCATCCTGGCGAGATACAGGTTGCGGCTAGGGAGGCTTTCCTTAAATCTGAGATAGCTAGGAGATATAACATTGTCGATGTTAAATTCTACCTCGTAGACCCCGTGGCCTGGCTGTCATCTATTAGGAGGAAGGGTGATTTCGATGTAGCCTGGGGTGGGGGCCCCACCCTCTTCGACATATTATACCTTGAAGGCCTCCTAGCACCACTTGAGGGTTCATTGGTAGAGGGGGCTTTAAAACAGATCCCGGACGTGTTCGCAGGAGCTCCTATGAAGAGGCTTGGGCCTGATGGTAGGGTGTACTGGGTTGCAGCCGCGGTTTCAAGCTTCGGCTTCACCGTTAACCACGATGTTTTGAAGAGATACAATCTCCCCATCCCCAGGAGCTGGGCTGATCTAGCCTCACCAGCCCTCGGTAGACCTTTGGTGACAGAGCTCAGGCCCATGGTCTCCATAGCCGACCCCCTCAGGTCGACAAGCCATACTAGGATGTACGAGATAATACTGCAAGCCTACGGGTGGGATAGAGGATGGGTGACCCTCACGTTCATGGCCGCAAACTCACTGATAGAAGGTGGGAGTGCTGAGGCTAGAGATAACGTTATACAGGGTAGGGTTGCGGTAGCAATAACAATAGATTTCTACGGCTACACGGCTATGAAAGCTAACCCTTCAACAGAGTACATAGCCCCAGCTGGTGAGACGATAGTTAACGGTGACCCCATAGCCCTGCTAAAGACTAGTAGGAACCCTGAGGCTGCACTTGCATTCATAGCATGGGTTTTAACAGAGGGCCAGAAGATATGGTTGAGAGAGGATATAAACAGGCTACCTGCGAACCCGAGGGTTTTCGAGACACCTGAGGGGGCCGCTAGACCCGACCTTAAGAGGGCTTATGAGAGCCTAGCGGGAGCTAGGGGTATAGAGTTTAACGATGATAGGGCCCTAGCGATAGAGAGGGCTATGCAGATATACTTTAAGGCAACACTCATAGACATGGATACCCTGTTAAAGGATGTTTGGAGGACATTGCTAAAATTGTACTTCGAGGGTAGGATCGACGAGGGTAAGCTTAGAGAGTACATGGAGAGGATTGGGAGGCCACTAACATACAGGGATCCCATAACGGGGGCTATGGTGACCTTCACGGAGGACGATGCGAGGAGGGTTACAGAGATAGTACTGAAGGATCCCGCGAGAGAGGATGCGTTCATAAGAGCGTGGAGAGACGCCGCCTCCAAGAGGTACTCCGAGATACTCTCGGAGCTCAGGAGGCTGGGGTAGCGGTAAGTTGATATCACAGGCTACCCGTAGGATCACCGGTTTTTTAGCATACCAACTGGATCCCCCCCTGGTAGTACTACTCCTCTTCTCTCTAACCATGTTCTCAGCAGTACTAGTGGTACCCCTGATGGTACTCCTACTTAGACCCGCTATGAGTATCTCGTTGGATGTCGTGAGAGGACTCCTCTCATACCCCTACGTCGCCTGGCCCCCCTTGGGGGAGTGGATTATATTCGTTGATAGGGGTGACCATACACTAATCATAGTTAGGTTTAAGGATATGGGCATAATACTTAACACCATCATGATAGCCTTTAGTGTTACAGTGATAGCCACAATAGTGGGGGTTCTGGTAGCACTCGTAACTGCTAGGTACGAGTTCCCCGGTAGGAGCTTACTTAGGATCATGGCGCTCGTACCCCTCCTATACACACCCTTTGTCAACGCTTTCGTAGCATACAAGATCTTCGGTGACAACGGGCTCTTGTACCACGCTCTACTAAAGCTTGGTATGGGTTACACGATAGAGGTAACGTACATAGCCGGTGTTATAGTAGCACAGGCTATGATGTTCTGGCCCATAGTGTATCTTAACACGCTAGCTGCACTCCTACAAATAGACCCTAGTCTTGAGGAGCAAGCTGAGAACATGGGGGCTAGGGGGTTTAGGTTGTTTAGGACTGTAACCCTACCCCTAAGCCTCCCGGGTATAGCTGCTGGTTCAGGCCTCGTATTCATATTCTCCATGGAGGATCTAGCCGCCCCCATAGCCTTTAAGGTTGATAGGGTTGTATCAAGGGAGATTGTTAAAGCTATAGTGGGTTCGAGGGATGTAGCGTTCTTAAGCATCGAGGTCATCGTCCTAGCAGGGCTACTCCTTATAACAGCCTTGCTCTGGCTTACTGTCGTTAAACAGTATGTTAGTTTAAGGCAGTATGCAATGGTGGTTAGAGGTGGTAGGTGGAAGCCTAGGGTTGCGAAGCCCGGGCCTCTCATGTACGCTATCATATACCTGGTTGTATTCCCCATAGTCATCTTCAGCATGCTACCACAGCTGGGTGTTATTGTGTACGCCTTCTCGGAATCATGGGTCCACGTTCTACCATCGGGTTTCACGTTGGATCATTTCAGGGAGCTTGTTAGGGATCCAAGTGTTGTTAACGGTTTAAGGAATAGCCTTGTATACTCAACTACAGCCACCATACTAATAATCATCATAAGCACTACCATCGCATACGTAGCTAGTAGGGTTAGATTCGCAGGTGTGGGGGCTCTAGACCTGCTTGCAACAAGCCCCCTAGCCATACCAGGACTCTCCATAGCCCTAGGCCTAGTCATACTGTACAGCCTGGGGCCCTTCAAGGACAGCCTCGTAGACCCCTTCAGGAACCCCGCTGTGCTCATAACACTAGCGTACGCTATAAGGAAGGGGCCCTTCACAACGAGAGCTGTCTACGCTGGGCTACAGCAGGTCCACCAAGCTCTAGAAGAGGCTGGGATGAACCTAGGGGCTAGCAGGTCTAGGGTTCTCTTCACCATAGTCCTACCATTGATAGGCTTGAATGTGATGGCGGGGGCTATAGTTAGCTTCGTATACTGTATGACCGAGGTTAGCACCAGCATAGTACTGGGTGCCTTGAACCCGGAGCAAGCCCCTGTAACATACGTTATATACGAGTATGTGACAGCCGGGTATGGTGGTGGGGCCTTCATACACCTTGCAGCCGCCATTGTAACCATGACTATGGCCTTGCAGATACTCGCTATAACAATATCGAACTATATACTCAGGTTTAGATATGCATTCCTAGGGGTTTGAGGGTTGGCTGAGGTTAGGTTAGAGGGTGTTAGCAAGTACTTCGGGAGGTTTAAGGCACTAGATGGGATCTCTTTCACTGTAAGCCCAGGAGAGATATTCACACTACTAGGGCCTAGTGGTTGTGGTAAGACTACAACACTCAGGGTTATAGCTGGGTTCGAGATCCCGGAGGAGGGTAGGGTTTACATTGACGGTGTTGATGTAACCTTCAAGAAGCCTTATGAGAGGAATACCGCTATGGTATTTCAGAACTACGCTCTATGGCCCCACATGACGGTCTTCGATAACATAGCCTACGGGCTTAAGGTTAGGGGTTACAGTAGAGAGGAGATTAGGAGGAGGGTTAACTGGGCTCTAGAGCTTCTAGGCTTGAAGGGCTTGGAGAACAGGTACCCTCTACAGCTTAGTGGTGGACAGCAACAGAGGGTGGCACTAGCTAGAGCTATAGTTGTTGAACCCAAGGTACTTCTCTTCGACGAGCCTCTAAGCAACCTAGATGCAAAGCTTAGGGTTAGGGTCAGGGAGGAGATAGTATCCCTACAGAGGAAGCTTAGGATAACAACCATATATGTTACACACGACCAGGAGGAGGCAATGAGCATTAGCGATAGGATAGCTGTCATGGATAGAGGGCGTATAATCCAGGTAGGGACGCCGTGGGAGATCTATAGTAACCCAGCTAACCTCTTCGTAGCAACCTTCATGGGGAGGAGTAACGTGCTAGAAGGAGTCGTGGTGAGCAGGGAGTCTGATAACCTATACGTGGTAGACGTTAGAGGCCTCAGGATCTACGGTGTATCCAGGGATAAACTGGAGAAAGGCGATAAGGTTAAGGTGGTTATAAGAAATGAGGATGCAGAGCTCCTAGAGGAGGATAGGAGGTCGCCTAACGTACTGGAGGGGAGGGTTGTTAGAACGAGCTTGATAGGGTTCGCGATCCAGGTGAGACTACTACTGGATAATGGTGAAACCATAAACGTATACCTTAAGAACAAGACTAGTATAAGTGAGGAGGAGAGGCTGAGGGTATACGTGAGCCCTGAGGATGTAAAGGTATACAAGGCTCTAGAAACTGTTGAAGAGTAGGGGGGTAGGCCGGCTTAGGAGCTTTCACGTTGATCAGCTTCAATCAATCTCAGGCTATTTAGCTTATATAGGAAACAGTTAATAGCTAGCTGTTTAATAGCAGGTTACAAGGTGTGAGGGTATGAGCAACTCCACCTCTCCAAGGCTCCCCGCGATCTCCGCGGTCCTCCTCCTAGCTATACTCATGACTCACATCACCGTAGCCTACGTCCCAGGCGTGGCTACTCTAAGCGAGCCGTACATCGTCCTCCCCTCGTACCTCCTACCCGTTGCCATCAAGCCCGGTGACGTCCTAGAGGTTAGCATTAGAGGTGTTGATGTGATAGATGTGAGGAGAGCCTACATATACGGTGTTAGTGGACACTATGAGCTCTCCTTCGAGGGGCTACGGAGGGGTGTTATAGAAGTCGACCCTACCTACAAGTTTGAGGTTGCCAAGCTAGTGTTCAGAGCCCCCCGGGATGTAGGTGATGGACTCTACACGATAATAGTTGAGAGTGATAGAGGTCTACTGTGGATGCCTAATAGCGTTATAGTCCATAGTGGTGGAGGGCCGCGTGGCACCATTAGGGTCGCTCATCTAACTGATACTCATTTTGGGGCCGAGCAGGGGGGTCACCCTAATAACTTTAAGCATACCCGTTACGTAGCCCTACTTAACACTTTGGTTGAGAGGCTTGGTGTTAACATTGTAGTCTACACCGGAGACTTGATAGATGTTGGCACCGATATTAGATCCTATAGGGACTTCTTCAGGATTGTAAGCCAGGTCCAGGCACCCCAGCTAGCCATTACAGGTAACCATGACTGGGCTCAGGTTGATAGCACTAGGCTTCTCGTAGAGAGGTTCTATGGTAGGTATGTTGTACCACTTAGGTTCTGGAGTTTCACCTACGGGGACTTCCTCTTCGTAGGCATTGATACCAGGATGGAGGGCTACCCTGAGATGTGGCAGCTAGATCGTCTTGAGGAGGTTGTAGCAGGTAATGCTGATAAGACGGTGATCATCCTAATGCACCACCCCCTGTTCACCAACGCTGGTGAGTACAGGGGGAAGCCTGAGGATTTGAGGAGGTACATTTACAGTAGTTGGCGTGATGCAGGGTGGGAGCAGGCTGTAAGGCTACTTAGCATAGTGGAGAGGTACAAGAACGTTATCGCTGTACTAGCCGGGCACGTTCACAGGGATGCTGATGCTATCTACGTGAGATCCGATGGATCCAAGGTCTACTTTATAACCACAACCACAGCTAACCACGGCTACCCGGAGGGCTACTATTGGGGTATGAAGGTTGTAGAGATATCGAGAGGCGAAGTTAAACCCCTAACCCCCATTGGTAGAGTGTATACGCCTACAAGTGGTAGCATGAACACAGAGGGGTTCCTAGTCTTCGAGGTTACTGATCCAGCCAACAAGGCTGTATCATGGTTCTTCAACACCACAAAGTTCAGGGAGTTCGACGTGGGTAACATCACACTAGTGTTCTACCTAAACAAGACAGCCCCCCTAGACTCCTACAAGATCTACGGTGACGAGTGGAGGATCCACGGGGTTAAAAGGTACGATCTAGGCCTCTACTACCTTGTTAAAATCCACGCGAACCTAACAGGCCATGGTAGGATTACAGTAGCCTCCTACGATGATAGGGAGCCTCCACACCTAAGGATAATGTCTATGAGCCCTAGGGAGCCCGCACTAGGTAGAGCTCTTGTTGTAAACGTTGAGGCATCAGATACAGGGTGGGGTTTGGAGCGTGTAATAGCTATCATAAAGGTTAATGGAGCTCCCAGAGGTGTTGTAGAGGCGCAGAGGACCATCGATCCAACCCAGTTCAGGATCATAGTAAGGGTTGCTGAGCCAGGAAACTATGAACTAGTAATACAAGCCGTAGACCTTAGGGGTAATATTAGAGAGGAGAAGCTAGCATTCCAGGTAGCAGTGCCAGCAACAGAAATGCCTAAGGTTGAAACTCCGACCCAGGTGCAGCCTGTTACGGGGACACCGGTAGCGGAAACACCTAGAACAACCCAGCTCGAAACACCCCCAACCACCCCTATGATTGTAGCATCAACCCCTACAGGAGCTGTAACAACTAGCACCTGGGTGGTAGTGATTATAGTAGTACTAGTGTTAGTAGCTATACTGGTATCCCTGCTAGCTAGGAGGAGGGCTTTTTTAAGCGCAAAACTTTTATAGCCTCAACCCTTCTATAATTTTTGAGTTTGCTTAAGGCTGAGGGCGGGGCTTAACGATGATTGGGCTGATGGAGCCCCTGTTGGATTATGCTAGCTTAGTGATAGAGAGGTCTAACGTTTACCTCTTGGCACTAGCTATCCTCATCTACACCCTATCCCTTATGATCTCATCCCTTAGGTGGATTACGGCTTCAAGGCTTCCCCACAGCTTACACAATGTAGTTGGTGGGGCTGAGTCCCTCCTTGTAGGTATCCTTGTTAACAACGTACTCACATTCTACAACATTACAGGTGAGCTTGCTAGGGTAGGCTGGGCTAGTCTAAGGCTTAGGGTTGAGTCTGCTAGGCTACTTGTAGGGGCTCTCGCTGAGAGGGCCTCGGAGCTCCCCATAGCGTTAATCTACCTTAGCCTATCCACGGGCACAGTGCTCAAGTTATCCGTGGTAAGCGTAGCCTTGGTCGATAGGCTTAGAGACTACATGTGGGGGATGGCTAGGGCTACTAGGGATCTAGCTTCAAGCCCCCCTCGTCTACTTCTAGTCCTAGTACTCTCGCTCATGATATGGATTCTGGATACTGCTAGGATAATAGTTGTAGCCTCGGCCTTCAACGTAAGCCTAGCCTTAACAACAGCCCTGGGGTTAACAGTGATACATGTAGCTTCAAGATTCTCCCCCACACCTGCCGGTATCGGAGTCCTTGAGGGTGGCTTCATAGGCTATATGAGGTTAGCGGGTATCCCCTTAGGCGACGCGACATTGATAGTTCTAGGTGAGAGGCTTGTATCAACAATCATACCCAGCGTTATAGGAGCCCTCATAGTACTCCATAGAGGTGGTATTAGCGTCTTGAAGGCCGCCACTAGGGGTGTCTCCCTTGAGAGTAGTTATGGTAACGGATAGCTTTAAACCAAAGATTGGTGGTATCGAGAGTGTTGTATGCGATCTAGCTAAGGTCATGTCCAGATCGCATGAAGTCTACGTCGTAACATCATCTAAGGCCATCCGTAAAACCTATGTTTATGAGGATAGCGCGGGCTACACTACTATCAGGTTGAAGTCTAGGAGGTTCAACTACAGTGGCGTAACCCTAAACCCGTCTACCGGAGTTGCCCTGTACAAGTTGCTTAAAAGCCTTGACCCCGATGTGATCCACGGGCATGGGACCTTCTCAACACTATCGATAGCTGGAGCCCTACTAGGATCTAAGGCTATCAAGACACCATCCCTGGTGACAGCACACTCCTTCATAGGCAGTGATACGCCTCCCTACGTTGTCGAAGGGTTAAAGCTCGCCCTTAGGAGAGTTGATATGGTCACAGCTGTTAGTAGAGCCGTAGCCATGGATGTTATTAGGAGGCTTAAGGTTAGCAAGGTCGCTGTTATACACAACTGTGTAATCGTAGATGAGTGGGCTAGGAGGGAAGATGAGGGTATGGAGCTTGAAGGGGACCCGGTGATAGCCTCAGCTATAAGGTTCACTCATAGGAAGAACCCCTTGGTACTGGTTAGAGTGGCTGAGGTTCTAGCTAGGGAGGCTCCAAGAGCTAAGATGTACATTGCTGGTGACGGTCCTCTCAGGAGACCACTTGAACGTAGGGTTAAAGCTAGGAGTTTGAAGAACATAGTGTTCCTAGGGGCTCTTAGCAGGGGTGATGTCAGGAGGCTCCTATGGTCATCGGATATATTCGTGCTCCCCGGTAAAATGGAGGCTTTTAGCGTCTCCATCCTAGAGGCTATGGCATCCAGGGTTCCAGTTGTAGCCTATAGGAGTGGTGGGGTTCCAGAGGTTGTAGTTGATGGTGTTACAGGACTTCTAGCTGATAGCGATGAGGAGCTAGCTAGGCTTACAGCTAGCCTAGCGTTAGACAGGGATCTCGTGAAGAGACTCGGTTTTAACGCTGAGCAGAGGGTTAGGATGTTAGATTGCAACGTAATAGCTAACAGGTATGTAGCAATCTACAGGTTGTTGGAGAGGGTTCGTGATGAGAGTAGAGGTTGAGAGGAGGGCTTCCGAGGCTGGAGATGGTGATGAGGGTCCCTGGGCTATGGTAACCTTCGATGTCGAGATGGACGCTCCACCCTACATGGATGGATGGAGGGGGGTTGATGAGGGCCTCCCAGCTATACTCGAACTACTCGAGGACAAGGGGGTTAAAGCTACCTTCTTCACCCTAGGCATCCTAGCTGTTAGGAGGCCTAGAGCTCTGGAAGCCATCCTAGACCTAGGCCACGAGCTCGGGAGCCACGGTTTAGATCATAGGAGGCTTGACCGGCTACCCTTCCGGGACGCAATCTACAACATATGGTCGAGTCTCAGACTCTTAAGGGAGTACTACGATGTTGTAAGCTTTAGAGCTCCTAACCTCAAGCTCCCATTAAGCCTGCTACCAGCTCTTAGACTTCAAGGTGTAAGGGTTGACTCGAGCGCTGCATGGTACAAGCCACCCTTTAGGTTTAACACTACCATGGAGTATGGCGTCCTGAGGGTCCCAGTGAGCTACCCTAGTAGCGTTCTAAGACTCCCATGGACCACCCTTAAGTCCCTCTTCAGACCTGGGCCTAACTACGTGATACTACTACACCCATGGGAGGTTGTGAGGTTGAAGTGTAGCATTAGACCAGATCTAACCATGGGGGTTGGGGGTGGAGTTCTACGTAACCTTGGTAGGCTCATAGACCACCTTAGATCCCATGGCTATAGGTTTAAGACTGTGAGGGAGCTCCTAGCAAGCTCCTAGCCCTCTCGTAGAGGTGTACCGCTATAGCCAGGTCTAATAGTGAGTAGCCAACACTCTTGTAAACCCTAATATCACCCCACTCACACCTAGCCCCCTTTAGAGCTTCGGAGAGCTCCACCAACCTCTCAGCTCCAACCCAGTCATCACTCTCACTAGTAACCCCCTCCCTTGTATCCACTAGTAGACACCTACCCCTCCTGACCAGCTCCGGGTCAAGCTCCCTCACGGGCCTCGGGGCCCCGATACTCGCTACTAGAGCTCCACCTCTAACGTAGGAGTTTAAAACCACAGGCTCTCTGCTAGTGGTGGCTGCCACTATCGTATCAGAGGCTTCAAGTAACTCCCTAAGGCTACTAGCTACCCTACCATCATACTCCCTAGCTAGAGCCTCAGCCCTAGCCCTAATTACATCGTATACCAGGAGCCTATCGTAGCCTACAGTCCTCCTAATAACCTCAAGGTGGTAGCGTGCCTGAACACCAGCGCCAATAACGCCTAGAGCTCCACCAGAGTAGCCCATAAGACTTAACGCTATCAATGTTGTGGTAGCAGTTCTCCAACCGGTAGCCGGCCCCGCATCAGCCTCTAGTAGCAGATCACCACTCCTAGGATCGTAGAGGAGGAGGGTACCCCTAACAAGCGGCAAACCCCTACTAGGGTTCTCGGGGTAAACTCCAACAATCTTAACAACATAGTAGCCTAGCCCGGAGGCTGGCATAACACCAAACCATGAGCCGAGGTACTCGAGGGAAGTCCTAGGAGGAGGCTTAGGGGATTCCACCAGGGCTTTCTCAATAAGAGCTATTAAACCCTTTACATCGACAAGCTTATCAACATCCGATCCTAGCAGCTTAAACGTCATACCGGTGACCCTAACACTAGGTGTTATGTAGGGGTATAAATGCTATACGGTAGAAGGTTGAATGCAACCCCAACACTGTATACTACTATACATAAGGATTTAAACCATCACATGCTACATTACAGCAGGGTGCCCGGTGTTGAGCGAAGTAGGGATACGCCACTATTTCATGGTCGAGGATATCAAGCTACTTGTTTACATTACAGCCCTCATATCAGCTTCAATCCTCCTATACAGTCTCATCGTGGCCTATCGTAGGTGGACTGCGTACGGTGAGAAGCTTTCATTCAACCCAGGTAGCTCGCTTAGAAACATTGTTCTATACAGTTTGCTTCAGTGGAGGGTTTTAAGGCACAGGTTTCCTGGTTTAATGCACCTCGCTATATTCCTTGGTATCCTATGGCTTTTCATAATGACCGTTCTTAGGGCTTTAGACTACTACATTGGCCCCTTCCTCGTAGGCTGGGTTTGGATGATGTACAAGCTCCTCGGCAACATTGCTGGGCTCCTGGTACTAGTGGGTTGTAGTATTGCTATTGTTAGGAGGTATTATGGGCTTACACCCGGGCTCCCCAGGGATCCAGGCTACTATGTCGTCCACGGCCTCCTCATAGCCATTGTCATCACGGGGTTCGCTTTAAACGGTATGAGTGCTGCAGCCTACAGGGCTTCCTTCGAGTCACCACTCTTCGACCCCCTAGGCTACCCCTTCTACATGCTAGCATCACAGCTCTCCTTCGACGAGCTCAAGTTCTACTATAGGATCCTCTGGGTAACCCACATGGTGTTAGCCCAGCTGGCTATAGCGTTAATACCATTCACAAACCTATGGCATATAGTAGCCTCTAACATCAACATAGCCCTAGCCAGGCCCGGGCCCCCCGTTGGAGCCCTAAGAGCATACAATGACGTGGATGAGAGGCTTTCCAGCGGTACACCATTGGGGTTAGCTGAGCTAAGGTACTCTACGTGGAAGCAGAGGCTCGACTGGGACGCCTGTACTAGCTGTATGAGGTGTACCAACGTTTGCCCCGCGTACGCCTCAGGTAAACCCCTCGACCCTAGGCTTGTTATCGTCACACTAAGAGATCTAATGTACAAGGGTGAATGGGATAGGAGGCCCTGGGGTGATGGTGGTGTTAGTAGCGAGGCTATATGGAGTTGTGTTACCTGCGGTGCATGTGTCTACGAGTGCCCAGTGCTCATACACCATGTAGACTCCATAATAGATGTGAGGAGGGGTATGATGAGTGTTGGCGATGAGAGCATACCAGAGGGGGTTCTCAACAGCATTCAGAGCATGCAACACCTAGGTAACCCCATGGGGGTCTCACCTGTAGCGAGGGATGAGTGGTTTGAGGAGCTAAGGTCTAGGTATGGGGATGAGGTGGTGGCCAGGCCCGGTGTTAAATACGAGTACCTGTACTGGCCTGGTTGTGCTACAAGCCTAGACCCTAGGGTTAGGGGTGTAGCTGAATCCCTACTAGAGCTCCTCAGAGAGGCTGGGGTAAGGGTTGCGGTTATCCCGGAGAACCTGTGTACAGGGGATCCAGCCCTGAGGATGGGGGAGGAGGCTTTATTCCTAGAGCTAGCCTCGAATACTCTAGAGGCTCTCTCAAAGTACGACTTCGAGAAGCTCCTAGTAAACTGCCCCCACTGTTACACAGCGTTCAGGTGGGAGTATAGGAGGTACAAGGGTTACCTTGAGGGGAGGCTAGGGGATAAAGCTTGGATAGTCGATAGGGTGTCTGCTAGCGTAGAACACCATACAATGCTGCTAGCGAGGTTGATAAGAGAGGGTAGGGTGAAGCCGGGATCTTATAAGGCTACAGTGACATACCATGACCCATGCTACCTTGGGAGGTGGAATAACGTGTACGAGGAGCCTAGAGCTATACTAAGGGGTGTACGTAGGCTAACACTAGTGGAGATGCCTAGGAGTAGGGAGAGGAGCTTCTGTTGTGGAGGCGGTGGTGGTCAGTTGTTCTACGAGGTTAGGGTTGGAGAGAGGATTAGCAAGGTTAGAGCCGAGGAGGCCTACAAAGCACTCGAGGCTGGTGAGGGTGAGAGGGTAGTCGTAGTCGCATGCCCATACTGTAACATAATGTTTAGAGGGGAGGCTGAAAACTACGGTTTCAAGGTTATGGATGTAGCAGAGGTTCTGGCAAGGTCGAGAGCTCAAGGGCCTAGATGAGGGGGTTACTTCAACTCACGCTGGAGCCCTCAGGCCCCCTTTTTATCGGTATCCAGCATGCCACGTAGTGGTCCCTCTCAACCTCAACTAACCCAGGCTCCTCCCTCTCACAGAACCCTCTAACCCACTCGTTCTCATCGTAGGCTACACATCTAGGCCTGAACCTGCACCCAGCCGGTATCCTTATGGCACTTGGAACCTCACCTTTAATCGGCACGTATCTCAGCTTCAACCTATTCTCTGGGACCACGTCTGGTACAGCGCTTATCAGAGCCCTCGTGTACGGGTGTAACGGCTTCTCTATTATCTCGTCAGCTCTAGCAACCTCAACTATCTTCCCAAGGTACATTACAGCTATCCTATCACATATGTACCTTGCGAGAGCTATATCGTGTGTAATGAATACCAGCGATAGCCCCCTCTTGGTCTTAAGCTCGTTGAAAACCTCTAGGACCTCGGCTCTAATCGATACATCTAGCATTGATACAGGCTCATCTGCTAAGAGCATGCTCGGGTTTAGGACTAGAGCTCTAGCGATCGCAACCCTCTGCCTCTGACCACCACTAAGCTGGTGCGGGTACCTGGCCATGAAGTCCTCTGGTGGGGTTAGCTTAACTGCTTCAAGCGCCCTAGCTACAGCTTCAAACCTCTCCTCCCTGGTACCTATACCGTGGACTACTAGGGGCTCCTCGACGACATCGTACACCTTCATCCTAGGGTTAATGCTACCGAAGGGGTCCTGGAATATTATCTGAACCTCCCTTCTAATAAGCTTCTCAGCCCTACCCCTAGTCTTGTAGATGTCAACGTACTCCCCGTCCACGATAGCGTTAGGCTGTATCCTAGCTATCTCCTCTAAAACCTCATCGTGGGGTCTGAAGAGCACCCTACCACTCTTAACATCACTCCTATCAACCAACATCATTATAGCCCTAGCCGTGGTAGTCTTACCACAACCGCTCTCACCGACAAGGCAGAAGGTTTCAGCCTTCTCGACGTTAAACGATATACCGTCAACAGCCCTCACATACTCAACTCTACCCAGTAGGGTCTCAATGATGCCCTTCCTAACGGGGAACCAAACCCTTAGATCCTCAACCCTCATGATAGGGGGTATCCTTGCTCACCTCCTCCTAAGCCTAGGCTCAACTATGGTCTCAAGGGTGAAGCCGAGGGCTACGAAGGCGAAGCCGAAGAGGCCTAGCATTAGCCCCGGTGGTAGGACCCACCACCACATCTTATAAGCTACACCTCTCTCGGCCTGAGCATCAGCTAGAATCCTACCCCACGTTGGCAGGCCGTGATCTATGCCTAGTACGCTTAAGCCAGCCTCGGCTATTATAGCTCCAGGTACGCTGAAGACTAGGACTGCTGTTGCGTACGGTACAATCTGTGGTATTATATGTCTAAACACTATCCTCCAAGTGGAGGCACCTAGAGCTTTAGCGGCTTCAACGTAAGGCTCCGCTTTAATGCTTAGAGTCATACTTCTAACTATGATCGTGGTTCCTCCCCAGCTGAACGCTACTAGAACAGCCATTATAATGGTTAGTGCAGGCCACCCAGTCCAACCTCCAGTCTGTATGGCCACACCTACCAGTATGAGTAGGGGTAGTAGTGGTATATTAACTATGACGTCGACAAGCCTCTGTATAACCTCGTCAACCCTACCACCAAAATACCCGCTAATAACACCTAGTACGAGGCCTATGGCTACGATGGCGAAGGCGACAGAGAACCCTATTATCAAGGCTACTGGGAACCCGTAGACTAGCCCTTGGAACAAATCCCTACCCTTGGTATCCGTGCCTAGGAGACCGTAGCTGTTCCCGATAACCCTAATACTGGTTGAAACACTTATGTCACCTTTACTTATAAGCCTCTCTACAACCCTAGGATCTGCTCCAGTATACCAGAGAGCTAGGGTGATCTGATACTCTCCGGTAACAGGTTTGAAATCTGATGCTCTGGCATCAACCGGCTCCCCGAATATGGGCCTATTTAAAAGTGTACAGACACGATCAACAGTAGCGTTTAACCCATAATGTCTTATGTAGCTTGTAGCAAACAGCTCACATCTCATCTTAACCTCAACACCTGCAACCAGCCTCTCCAGTGTATACTTACCCTCGAAGGTGTAGAGGACTAGCCCATCGGGCCTCGTCACGAACACCATTGGTATAACACTTATACCTGTCAGGTTAACCCCCTCACCAGCCTTAGCTCTCAGTATGACCACCACATCCTGTGGAAACACGTTGCTGGTTAAAGTATAGCTAACCCTGTAAACCTCAATGTAACCTATCGGTACTAGTGATTTAATGCCAAGTGACCTATTATACTCTGGGAGGATCCTATCGAGGTCTCTAGGTGGGAAATCCCCTGGACCCCTAGGTACCACGATCCGAGCCTCCTGGAGCCTAACATTATCGTATGAAACAGTCTCTGAAACCGGGATCCCCAGGTATTTAACCCATACAGGGTAGCCTTGCTTAGGGTTTAAGGTCCAAGGCGGTCTATCGGTGGCCCTCCACATTTGAGGGAAATCTGGTGGTAGGGTTACAAGGGAGTATATCGAGGCTAAGACCATAAAGCCTATTATTAGCACACTCACCTTACCTAGGTTGTAAGCCCATACCTCCTTAAAGTTCGACCATAGGGATCTCGCAAGGTACCTAATAAGACTCTCTCTAACCTCCCTCCTCCTCTCTAGCATTACAGCTTCACCCTCGGATCCAGGATTACGTATAAGACTTCTAGTATAAACCTAGCGGCTATGTAGACTAGGGTGGTAACATAGACAAGGGCTAAGACCATGGGGCTGTCGCCTGTCGCTATGGACGTATAGTATAGGAGCCCCATGCCAGGCCAGTCGAATACAGTCTCCGTTATAATGTAACCCCCAATGCTACCAGCTAGCCCTAGTATCACGAATGTAAGTATAGGGCCTGCTATAACCCTCATTACATACCTTCTAACAACCCTACCCTCAGACAACCCCCTAGCCCTAGCAGCTATAACGTAGTCCTCGCTTACAACCCTTATGGCCACAGCTCTAGCTGAGTACAGCCACCCACCTAGAGTCGCGAAAGTTACAACAAGTATTGGGAGGTATGAGTAGTAGAGGATGTCCTTAAAGGTCACAGTTAGGCCGATCACATCTAGTGATAGTAGGTTTGACGTGAAGTCTGATATGAGCTTAGCTATAGGCCTATAGCTTGTTGGAGCTATCCCTAGGTAGAAGCCTGCCAGAGCTACGGCTAGCATTGCAATCCACCATGTGGGGAAGGCGTTTGTTATAGCAGCATACGTTATAACCCCTTTATCCAAGGTACTACCCCTCCTATAAGCTATGAAAGGCCCTAGCGGGATGGCGATCAAAGCCGATATTATGTAGGCGACGGTGATCATCACTATAGTCCTTGGTAGGGCTACCGCAATAACATCCCCTACTTTGACTGGAGGGGATAAACCGACAACCCCCGCTACCTCAGGTTGACTTACATGAAGATCCAGAACTATAACCTTAGGTATGAGAGAAAGGGATCTCTGATACCAAGGTTTATCGAGACCATAAGTTCTTATAAGATACTCCCTATACTCTGCCACCAACCTCTCAACCTCCTCCCTCGGCAGCTCTGAACCCGGTCTTGTGAGCTGCTCCCTATACTGCCTAACCTCCTCCCTTATGATAGCGCTGAGTATCACGCGATCATACCCTGTAGCGCCTACAATAATGGCTGTCATTACCAGGACAAGGATTAGGGTTATGGATAGGGTTATAGCCCTAAAACCTATTACCCTAAGAGATCTCCTATCTAAGGGCATAGAGTATGCCCCCGCACCTCTAACACAATCTAACAGTAGAACCTTAAAAGTTTAGATTAAAAGGAAAGTAGAATGGAAAAAGGTGTTTGGGTGTGGTCTCCCTTCAGGCTACCTCCTAGTGAATATCATTGCTGCTACTCCTAGTAGTACTAGTAGGTTTATAACGCTTACTATGAGTGCTAGTCTTGCATTGGATTGTGCTGCTTCAGCCGTTTGCCCTACGGTCTGTATGTCCGTTGATAGCTTCCTCTCAACACCAGTAATCCTATCCTCAACAGCAGATATCCTATCATCAGTCCTCTTAAACCCACCCTCAACACTAGATCCAAGACGTGCAATAGCATCACTCGTAGCCTTACCTATAGCGGAGATACTCTCAGTCAAAGCATCACTTAAAGCCTTAATACTAGAAGCAAGCTCAGCACTAAGAGAACCCCTAAGCTCCTCCATCCTCCTCAAAAGATCAGCCTGAACCTCAGCTAGATTCCTACCAAGCTCCTCAACAGCAGCCGCTACACCACCAATCTCAGCAACAAGACCAGCAGGGACAGTAGTGATCCTAACAATCTTCTCAGTTGGAAGTGTTATCTCAGTCGAGTAGGCTATAAGTAGAACCTCGTATACAGTGAATGGATTGAGTAGGCTTGTTATCGTCTCGGGGAGCTCTACGACGAAACCCTCAGCTGTACTCTTAGCAACACCACTAGTGATAACAGCTTTTGTAACAGGATCCCTGACAACATACTTAACGGTAATAACACCTGGGCCCTCAGCTTTAACAACAATCTTACCAACACCGCCAATAGGTATCATGGGCGCTATGACCTCTGTTATCGCTACTGGTTTAGCTTCACCGAAAACCCAATCTCTGGGCCCGAACGGGTAAGTCGGGTCTCTGAAAGCCTCTAGTATCAGCTTCTGCTCCTCAGGGCTATAGTATGTTAGCATGTACGGCCCATTGGAAACCCATAGGTTGCCAGTTCTATCAAACCATGATAGGAGAGCTCTAACCCTAGCATCCCACTCAGCAGGCGTCATTAGCGCTCCTGCAGGTGTTGTAACGTATGATTTGAAGTCATCGAACTTAATCCTACCATCCCTGAAGTAACCTGCAACCTTCTCAGCATGAGCTTTCATAACAAGACTAAGCCATGGTAGGTTCTCAGCTCTAGCTCTAGCTAGGTCTAATGCAAACTCCTTAGCAATATAACCAGCATAAGTCTGAGCAACAACAAGCTCAAACGGTATTGTCGTGGAGGTAGCCCATGTAGCCCAATCAGCTATGTAAGCTGGCTCGAAATGCCAGAAGTTTATGTAGACTTCGAGATTGTTACCTACAGGTCTCACGGCTACAACTGTATCAAAACCCTCCTTATTTACAGCTACGAATGCCCTCTCTATTTTAGCCTTCTCAGGGTCGTAGACAGCGTCTAGGTATAGTGCTAGTGTTCCCAGTAGGTCAGCCCATGTTATGGTCTGGCCGTGATGCCATTTAGCTCCAAGGAATAGTGACATGTCGAAGACAACCTTACTGGTAGCCTCAGTTCTACCTAGCTCCCTAGCGTATACCCAGGTCTTCCTCTTAACATCAAACCATAACGCATCATCTGGAACCTTAAGCTTACCATCAGGACCTGCAGTTTCAACAGTGAACTTAGCTCTAAACGGTATAGGCATACCTGTAAATGGATGCCTCCAGACTACGAAGTCGTAGGTGCACCTTGCAGGGTCAACGCTGTACACGTCTCTAAATCCTCTAAACGTGTTCCATACCGTTGTCGCTGTCCATACCCATAGGTGTCCAACCTTGATATCAGTCCTACCAGGTATGAACCAGCCCCTACAGTTAAATGGACTCCTAAGGCCTGCTCCTAGGTCTACCGTTAATCCTTGGACTTCAGCTCTTACAGGCCACTTGTCTAGTGTTGCGAAACCCCATATTCTAATGGACTCTCTTATGGCTAGATCTGTGCCCTTTCTTAGAGCTTCAAGCCACTCCTCCTTACTCTTAACCTTCATGTAGTAGGCGTCTCTAGCGTAGTCAGAAGCATTCCTACCATCGATTGTAAGCTCGTGCCTGTAGTTCCAGTATTCAGGCTCACCCCAGCCTGGCAAGTAGCCTATTATATCGGCACCGAACTGGGCTAGGTTACCTGGATCATACCTATCTAGAGCACCCTTACCCCAACCTTCAGTGTAGAAGTGCCACTGGAAGTCTATCGGGTTAGTACCATAAACTATCCCTATCGCTGGCCCGAACGTAAGCTCTGATGGTATAACATGGAACCCTAGCTTTACTAGCTCTAATGCGAATGATCTTCCAAGTTCAAGCCTTTCATCTTCAACTCTTATGATACCAATTATGTCAACCCTCTGACCCCTATAATGCCACTTACCCCCAATGAGATCAGCTCCTACAGCTTTCATTATATCCTCGATGTTCCTCTTAGCCCTCTCGAAGTTATACTCGAAAGCATACCTGGCTATAACCTCTACTAGCTCCACGTACGTTGGGTCGTCTGGGCCGTAGAACGTGTACTTTACAAGAGCGAATCCTCTGTAGACCTCTCTAGCGATACGCTCTCTATCGAACGCGTACTGTAGTTCGAATCTAATCTCCCTTATACAGAATGGGTTGAAGTTAACCTTCTCAGCCCTGAAAACCTCCTCAACACCCGTAGGTACGTCTACAACACCACAAAGCTCGACCTCAGTCTTCCTCTCAGCCTCAATATACTTAACATACCTAATCAACATTGGGTTAACACCAAGCTTCAAAGCAACAGTCTCCCTAGACTCCCTACCAGGGAACTTCAGAATCTGAACAGGAGCAGGGTTTAAGACTATGTCTGTTAACCCTGCTGGTGCCGTTACAATCCTTATACCAGGTGTTGCAGCTAAACCCTCGGCCATTGCGGCTGGGAGCCTGCCGAATATGTAGAGGTCTATCTTACCAGCTGTTATGGCTGCAGGTACGTCTGGTATGTTGACTCTAAACCACTCAACCCTATCAACAGCAGGCCCCTTAACCTGGGCTAAAGCGGGGGTAGCTTGAGCCAGGATTAGTGGTAGTACTAGGAGTGTTGCGAGAGCAATTGCTAAAGCCTTTAAACGGGAGCTCATATCCTCCACCTCACCTAGCCACCCTAGACTACCTAGGTTTGAATCTTAAAAGGCTTTCGCTTACCCCCCTTCTCATTATCACATAGAGGGTTGTGGAGAGTAGGGTTAGAACTGCTAGTAGGCCTACCACTAGTAGTGTTGCACGGGCTCTCGTATCGGTCTTGATAGCTATGACGTCTATTGATGTCACTGGCTTCTCCGGGCTCCACTCTAGGCTGCAGACTCTATTGCAACTCCTCTCCAATACACCCACGAGGTCCCAGCCGTTGTAAAGCTCTGCTTTCACAGTGAAATCACCTTCTCCAACTACCGTTACGTTGAACCACTCTATCCTAAGCCTAGCCACTAGTAGTGCGTTGACGCCCATGCCTGGCATCTCATACCTGATCCTGAGGACCCCTGGCTCCACACTCTCCATGAGACTAGGTGGTATGTACATGGGGGGGCTTGCTAGCTTCAGGGCGATGTTGTCTACTAGAGCTCCCCGAGGCAGGCTTATGTAGCCCCTAGAACCAGCTGTTACACTAGCATCGCTTAAAACCTCGCCTATAGAGCCGTTAAGGCTATATAGCACTGCAACCCTTAGATCTGCGCGGCCAGCCTCCAGGAATGTAACTATGTATTCTACCCCACGCACTCTATCAAAGTAGACACTGTAACCCCTAGTCTCGTTAGCCACAACACCTCCTTTAACCAGGGTGACCTCCTCTACAGTAAAACCACTAGCCCATAGGATTGCAAGAGCCGCTAGGATAGCCGCGGGGATGGGGGTTAAGAGTAGTGCTAGCCTCCTCCTCATAGCCTTCAACCTGGTGCTAGGAGGTGTAGCTAAAATCTTATATAGCCTTGCAAGCCAGATACTGAAACCGGGGTGTCTATTGGGTTTAGCTAAGATAGCTCTAGGCCTAGCGGGGATCCTAGCGGCCTTCACGCTATCAGTTATAGCGAGCGGCTGGGACACCGTGGGGACACCCTACACTTTGATAATAGAATCCAGTGTATCTAAACGTGCCTTCGAGCTCCTAAACATAACACTGGATAGACCGTATAGGAATGTAACCATAACGGTATCCAATGTCGGTAGCTCGTGGCTAAACATAGCTATAGGTGATAGACAGCTAAAACTCGAGCCCGGAGGCTCTACTAACATTAAAGTGGGGAACCTCCTCGAAGTGATATCCTTCAACTTCGAATCAGGTCATGGCAGGGCTGAGGTAACAGTGTACACTATGTGGAGGGAAGGCGTGAACCCCCTCCTAAGCCTTACAGCCATCATAATCCTCATACCATCAATGATAATAGCTAGCTACGGCATCCTAGAGTACATCATTTTAAAGAGGTTATAGGATTGGAGGGCTTCGCCTCCAAAGCTTGGATCATGAAGGTCGATGTAGAGGGCGAGCTTAGAGAGTACTGCGTGGACTCCAGCATACCACCGCTACTCTCCAGGGAATGGAGAGCTCTAACGCTAGTATACCCTAAGGGTAGTTGCTCCACCGCTATACCTAGAGGGTTAAGGTTGCTTGAGTCCACCCTGGGGGCTGAGGAGCTCTTCAACAAGCTCGTGGAAGCATGCTTTAAGGCTGTTGAGGAGTGGGAGAGGTTGAGAGCGTTACGTAAGCCAATTCTAAGCCTCCTACTCCGTAGGAGACCTGATAGTGTTGAGGAGGAGCTATACGAGGTTGGTAATGCCGTGGAGTTGTGTAAGCTTATCTTTGGCGACAAGCTTGAACCCAGGCTTGAGGCTTATAGTAGAGCTTACATAGCCTATGTTAGAGGTAGTAGGGGGTACGAGAGGATTAGGGCTCTAGCAAGAGTTGATGAAGGGGCTAGGAGGTTGCTCGAGAACCTCTAGGAGTACTTAATCTTCTCCGGTGTTCTCTCAAGCCAGCATGCTGACATGTGCCCTTCTTCTGGCGTGAACTCCGGTGGATCCTCCTTGCATATCTCCATTGCGTAGGGGCATCTTGGTGCGAATCTACAGCCTCTAGGTGGGTTTATTAGGTCTGGTGGCTGCCCCGGTATGTATACCAGGGATTCCTTGGGCCCTCTTAGCTTTGGTACTGCTTTCATTAGCAGGTACGTGTACGGGTGTCTTGGCTTGTAGAATATCTGCTCGCTACCACCATACTCTACTATCTTCCCAGCGTACATTATCGCAACCCTGTCGGCCATCTCAGCTATGATTGCTAGGTCGTGTGTTATAAGTATTATGCTTATCCCCTTCTCCCTCTGAAGCCTCTTCATCAAATTCAGTATCTGTGCTTGGACGACAACATCTAGAGCTGTTGTAGGCTCATCTGCTATCACTATGTCGGGCTCCAAGGCCAGCGCCATGGCTATCACGACCCTCTGCTTCTGCCCACCGCTTAGCTCGTGCGGGTACCTGTTAGCAATACTCCTATCGAGCCCCACGCTCTCTAGGAGCTCGTATACACGCCTCCTAGCCTCAACCTTGCTCATCCTAGCATGGTATGTTAGAACCTCCTCTATCTGAGCTCCAGCAGTGTAAACGGGGTTAAGGCTGTTCATAGCACCCTGGAATATCATGCTAACCTTCTTCCACCTAATCTTAGCCCTAAGCTCCTCCTCCGATAGCTTCGTTACATCAACACCGTCTATGACTATACTACCGGAGACTATCCTACCCGGGGGTGGGACCATGCCGAGTATGCTCCAGGCCAGAGTACTCTTACCACAACCACTTTCACCAGCGATACCTAGAACCTCGCCACGTTCAAGCTGTAATGTTACACCATCAACAGCCCTAACGGGGCCCCTTAGGGTGAAGTAGTAAGTTTTAAGATCCTCTATCTCGAGTAAAGCCAACACAGCACACCCCAAACCCCTAGACGCCAAAACCTCTAAGCGCTAGTAACACTTTTAAGCTTGGATACGCAAACAGGGCAGAACCAGGGCTCCTTAAGGTCAACCTCTGAAACGCTATTACTAAAGGACATAACACACCTCCTATTAGGACAGTGGCCTAAACCTAGCAGGTGCCCGAGCTCATGCATAACCTCCTTTAAAATCCTGAGATGGTATAATTGGCGATCCCCTGTTTCAAGCCTGGAGGTGTAGACAGTGGCCGTCGAGAGCTCCGGCATGGCTAGGCCGAATACGAAGTTTAAACCCTCAACGTAACCATCACCAGCTACAAGGCCTAGGATAAGGCTTCTCCTGGGCATGAGAACCTCCTTGAAGAGCCTGTGTAGGAGCTCGTTAACCTTAACAGCTTTAAACTGCATCCTACTCCAGTCGAAGACCTCCAGGTGATCCAGGTTAATAGGCCATAGGGATAGCATAACATCCACCTCCACGGGGAGCCTACGTTTAAGCTCCCCTACTAGCCAGTACAACGTACCCCTATCGTTAAACCCTACCGGTTGTATAAGTAGTTTAGCCCTCAAACCCCCCACCCGTGTACCCTAGCTCGAAGGCCTTCAAGTTCAACTCAGGGTTGGGTAGACCTCTTAGAACCCTGGCTACACTATCAAAGCTTATAATGGCCCCCAGCCTTGTCTTCGAGAGAGCTCGCCCTAGGAGGTATACGTTGGCGACCCTAACGTCTCCTAGCTTCTCTGCAACCTCGCTAGCTGGTGTTAGGATCAACTCTACATCTAAGCCCCTTAGAGCTTCGATAACGCTATCCACGCTAGGCACTGTAACACCCGGTATGGATGGGGGTATCACCAGCTTATCGGCTACTATGAAGCCACCCCTCCTCATGTAACTAACGTTCCTTAAAACCTCTAGGAGCTCCAGCCCGATCATGAGATCAGCCTCCCCGAGGGGTACCAGTGGTGAGTCCACATCACCGATCCTAACGTGGACTACCACAGAGCCACCCCTCTGGCTTAGACCATGTGTTTCAGCTACTAGTACGTTCAAACCACCGGCTAGGGAGGCCTCACCTATTATCCTAGAGAGTGTTAGGACACCCTGACCTCCAACACCAGCGATCACAATGTTGAAGCTCTCTCTCGAAGCTATGCTAGCCACCTCCCACACTAGACTCTGTTAACCCTAGTAGTTTCCACCACCTCTTATCAACGTAGCTAGCAGGTTTTATGGCGTTGAAGGGGCATACCCTCTCGCATACACCGCAACCCGTGCACAAAGCCCCGTTGATGGTTACCTTACCATCACCACTAGGCGTTATAGCCGGGCAGTTGAAAGCCTTATAGCATACCATGCACCCCTTACACCTGCTGGGATCCACAGCATAGCTAGGCCTAGGGATGCTCTCAGCTCTAGCCCTACCCACCGCCACGAGGATACATGGGCCTCTCGCCACTACAACTGAGACCTTACCCTCCCCTACATCCCTTAAAGCACTTAGAGCTTTAGCCTCAACATCCCTTGGGTTGAAAGCCTCAGCTACGTATACCGAGTCTACTCCAACACCTCTCGCTACATCCTCCACAGGGATCCTCCTAGCCTCCCCTCCCACAGCGTTGAAACCCGAACCTGGGTGGGGCTGGTGGCCTGTCATAGCTGTAACCCCGTTATCAAGCACTAAGACCATCATGGGGGCTTTGTTGTAAACAGCGTTTATAAGCCCTGGTACGCCTGCATGGTAGAACGTTGAGTCACCAATGGTTGCGATCACCACCTTATCCCCTAGCACGTGGGACATGCCATTAGCGAGACCCACGCTACCACCCATCTCGATGAGGGTATCCTGTGCGTTGAAGGGCTTGTTAACAGTCAGGCTATAGCAGCCTATATCGCCTGAGTAGACGACATCGAGACCGAGCTTCTTAACAGCCCTTCTAACAGCGTAGAAAACACTCCTGTAAGGACACCCAGGGCATAGGACAGGAGGTCTTGGAGGGGGCTTCACTGTTGCCTCCAGGAGCTCAGGCCCCCTATACCCGAGGCCTAGAACCTGCGCTATAGCCCTCTTCACATCCTCTAGCCTAAGCTCGCCAGTAGGCCTAAGGTGACCACTCCTTTTACCGTAAACCCTCGTGTTCAAGCTAGCCTCCTGTAGTAGAGCTTTAAGCATTGTCTCGAAGACAGGATCCCCCTCCTCCACCACGATGATAGCATTCCTACCCTCCACCTCTCCTAGGATGAACTTTGATGGTAGGGGTATGGGGGTGGTTACCTTAACCAGCCTAACGTGAACCTTAAGCCTTCTAAGAGCCTCCCTAGCGTACCTATAGCCTATTCCAACGCCTACTACCAGGATCTGGGAGTCCCTGGGCCCCTCAGCTACGTTAAGCTCACTCCGGGAGACGAGATCCTCAATCCTCCTCCACCTCTCTATGAGCTCCTCCCTAAGCCTCCTAGCATGTGCTGGTATGAGGTTCCACCTTAAAGGGTTACTTTTAAACACCCCCCTAAGCCTGGGCCTCCCCAGAGCTCCCACCGTTACAGGGGCTCTCGTATGCGATACCCTGGTGACGAGCCTTAGGAGTACTGGGTGTTTCACCACACCACTCAACCTTAAAGCCTCAAGGGTGGCCTCCCTAGCCTCCTGAGCTCCAGCAGGCTCCACTACTGGTATGTATGCGTGGACACCATACCACCTGTTATCCTGCTCATTCTGGCTACTCCACATCCCAGGATCGTCGGCTGAGATGACTAGGAGTGGTGCCTCAACACCGGTGTAGGCGCTGCTAAAGAAGGGGTCTGCTGCCACATTCAAACCAACATGCTTCATGGAGACAACGCTTGGAACCCCCGAGATGGCAGCACCATAGGCTACCTCGAATGCAACCTTCTCATTAACACTCCACTCGACATAGGGGTAGCCTAGCTTGGAGGCAGCATAGGCTAGGGCCTCTACAACCTCAGATGATGGCGTCCCAGGGTACCCGGAGGCTAGGCCAACACCGTACTCAAGGCATGCTCTAGCAACAGCAACATTACCCAACATAAGTACCCTTGAGCCGGGCTCAGCTAGAACCTCTGGGTAACCCACGCCGTACCCCTGTTTATAGGAGACTTCGGGAGTTTAAATAATTGTCTTACACGTTAAACTCTTAGATAACACGTTAACACAGCATAGTTTTAAATTCAACCCCCAGCCTAGGGTTTAGGCGGTGTAAGGCTTTGTACAGGTTTGTTAGCGTAGAGGTTTTAGATGGTGTTGGATGGGTTGTACTTAGGAGGGTTGAGAAGCTTAACGCTTTGAACTCAGAGGTGGTAGAGGAGGTTATAAGGGCTCTCGACGAGCTTGAGGGTAGGGGTGATGTTAGAGTCATAGCTGTTACAGGTGAGGGTAGGGTTTTCTCCGCTGGTGCAGATTTATCCGAGGTTGCTAGCGCGAGCTCCCCAGAGGAGGCTGGGAGGCTTTTCGCATCCATAGCTAGGCTTGCTAGGAGGATGCTCTACGTTGATAAACCCCTCATCCTAGCCTTGAACGGTGACGCCTACGGTGGTGGAGCAGAGCTAATATGGGCTGCAGACATAGTGGTCTCAGTTGAGAACGCTAAGCTCGTATGGGCTGAGGCTAGGTGGGGCTACAACACACCAATACTACCGGTTATAGGCCTAAGCGTTCTAGGACCATCGAGGACAGCAATGCTAGCAATGACACTGGAGCCTCTGACAGCCAAGGAGGCACACCACATAGGGCTCATAGCAAGGCTAGCCCCAGACCAGAAGACTCTAAGAGAGGAGGTTCAGAGGATAGCTAGGAGCATAATGGAGAACTCACCACAAGCAATAAGATCAATAAAGAAGCTCCTAAGGCTAGCTAAGCTAACACCACTACTAGAACTAGGGTTCAGCGAGCTAGAGAGACTAGCGAGGGGGAGCGAAGCTAGGGAGGCTGCGAGAGCCTTCGTGGAGAAGAGGAGGCCCGAGTACAAGTGGTGATGGTGCCGCCGGGGGGATTCGAACCCCCGACCACCCGGTCTTCAGCCGGGCGCTCTCCCGCTGAGCTACGGCGGCCCAGGGAAAGTTATTAGGAGGCGGGATTTAAAAAGTTTTAGGTGTTAGCGGTCCTTTAACACCTACTCTGGTAGCGTGTAATCTTTCCTCTCATAGCCTATAACCCTTTCAGGATATGTTAGGATAACTGGGCCTCTAACCCTACCACCTCTCCTTATGCACAATATGATGGTTACCTTGAAGAGAGCTGTTGCCGTGAGACCGCTGTAGAGGAGCCCCCTCGCGGATACAACTATTGGTACCCCCATGTTCGCAAATTTCAAAAACCATATCCGATGACGCCCTCTACGTGATGATTGTAGCAGATCTTTCAAAGTTAAACCTCCCCTAACAGCTACTCCTATAAGCCTAGCTATTGACGTACTCGTTTCCCCGCTAACGGAAATTCCGTAGCGAGGTTGGGCTTGGTGTGAGTTCACCAGCTTCATCCACACCTATGGTGGAGGCAGTTGTAGGATACCGGGACTACCTCCATAGTGTTTATAGTAACCTCTGCCTCAGCGAACTTAAACGTCTTGCTTGTAGGGGATTCGGGAGGACCTCAACCTTCCAGACATCAGCTGGAGGTCCTGCGGGTTTGTGAAGGTAGGGCTGAGAGACGTGTTAAGAACCTTCCTACCATTCCACTCCTAGCATACCATCTGGCACGCTTTACAACCTATACACTTATCATGCCCCTTGCTGTGAATATTTCAACGAAATCCCTAGGCTTAATCTCAAGCTTCTCAGCTCTAGGATTAACAACAACTGATTTAGGATAGCTGAGCATTTGGCTTCGAATTAGAGTATTAGTAACATTAAGATTAATAATCTTAGTAACAATACAACTTTAATCTAGGGAATGTGGTTTTGGATTACCGAGGTTATGTTGATCTCTTGTGCTCAACAGAGGATTGTAGGAGTGAGTTGGAGGAGGTGTTGAGGGTGTTCGTAGAGCTACTCGATGATGTTAAGGGGCTTAGGTTGCCTGATCTCGATGTGGATCCTAGCAGGCTACCTCTTCTCGCAGGTGGTGTTAGGGGAGGGTTGGAGGGTGTTCTAGAGATTGTTAAGGATATCTTTAGAAGGCATGAGCTCGATGTAGGTTATGTTAGCGTACGTGATGTCATGGAGGGTTCCCTGGAGGGGGAGAGGGCTCTGGTATCGATGCTTTTCAAGAGAGCCCTTTATGAGGCTGTTAGAGGTAAGAGTTTAAGGCTACAGTGGGTTAACGGGAGATGCCCTGTATGCGGTTCCATACCAATCCTAGCTATAGTGAGGAGGGAGGCGAGATTTTCTCAAGAGACGTTCTATACCTTAGGTGCATGTGTGGCTTCATGGAGTCCTACGAGCACTTCAAATGCCCCTCTTGTAGTGTGAGAGGGAGGGATGCCTTTGAGTATAGCATAGTGGGTGAGATCACCTATAGGACATGCTCTAGGTGTGGCCACACGATAGGAATTGTAAAGGATAACCCAAGCCTAGACTTAGATCTTGTAATGCTGGTAGTTATGTACGGTCTAGTGGCCTTAGCTAAGGATTCGGTTTAAGCTATAAGGTTGTAACAGTGATTTCAGCCTATTCGGTTTAGAAGCCTTTTTGAGCCTTGAGGCATCGGGGTTGATGTTGTTTCAGAGTTCTATCGTGTCTCCTACTGCTGGTATCTCCACCTGTAGTCCTAGCTCTTCCTTGATCCTCTTTGCTAGTGCTTCCTGTGCTCTTGGTGTCCCATGTACTAGGGCTACCCTGTCTGCCTTCATGTTCTTAAGTAGCCTTATGACCCCGTTTTGGTCTATGTGGCTTGATAGGTCGAACCACTCCACCCTAGCTCTTACCGGTATCTCCTCTGCTAGGGCTAGCCCCGTTTCTAGTATCTGCCTCCCAGGCGTTCCTCTCCCCTGGAAGCTTACTAGGAATACTGCGTTTTTCGGGTTCTCAGCTATCCTCTTCAGATAATATAGGCTCGGACCCCCCTTTAGCATGCCAGAGCTAGCCACTATGACTCCAGGCTCCCTGTAGGCCACCCTCCTATCCTGCCATCCTCTAACTATGTTGTACTCCCTCACGGCCTTCGCTAGGAGCCCGTAGAGTCTTATGTACCCCGAGTGTTTTAGGTAGAGCCCCGCAACATCCTTAACCATACCGTCAACCCAAACCTGCCACGGAGGATCCCTCTCGGCTAGAATGCATAGAACCTCCTGGCCCCTACTCACGCTAAACACTGGAACTAAGGCTACACCACCTGACTCGACAACCTCCCTTAAACTCTCATAGAACCTATCCTCGACAAGCTGCCTTGGGGGGTGGTTTGTTGAGCCGTACGTCGACTCAACTATGACCAGGTCTACGCTCAGCCCATCTAGCATAGCTGGGCCCATAAGCTTAGTCTCTATAACGTTAACATCGCTTGTGTAAAGCACAGTCCTCCCATCAACTTCGACCAGAACGCTAGCGGATCCTGGGATGTGGCCTGAGTAGAGGAGTTTAAACCTCAAACCACCCAGGTCAACCTCCTCATTGTAGCCTATAGCTGTGGCCGATGAAATCATGTCATCAACGACGCTCTCATCGAAGGGGAGGCTGGCACCACTAATCTTAATCATATCGTATAACAGTAGCCTCGTAACATCCAGTGTTAGGGGTGTAGCGTAAAGCCTAGGCTTAACACTTGTATAGAGCATGGGTGCTGCGCCAACGTGATCGAGGTGGCTATGGGTTAGGACAACACCACTTAGGTCACGAGGCCTAACATGCTCAGGGAATATAGGGTTATCCCTCTCATCGAAGTTAACACCGTAATCCATAAGGAGAGAACCACCACTACCCTCAACAAGGATAGCAGCCCTACCAACCTCCCTACCACTACCAAGAACCTTAACCCTAGCCAACCCGCAACACTATACAGTAGTAGCGGTTAAATGAAACCTTTATAGGGATGGGATGTGCTAGAGATCGATCTACCAGTTAGTATAGGGTGTGTGGTTCGGCTGAGAGTAGGAGCTGAGGTGTAGCCGGAGTTTTTGGGGGTCTTCTAGAGCTCGAATTGGCTGGTTTCGTTGAACTCCTTCTTCTCTACGTCTTCTGAGACTTGACCTTCTTATCCACGTCTACCACGTTTTTACACTGTATCTTGTTTAGAACATCCTGTAGCTGATCTTCTGTTGTCTTGTAGGTGTAGAGGTACCTCTTGGTTCTAGCCTTAACCTTAACTATGTTGCCCTTCCCCCTCTTAATCCTACACTCTATAGCCCTTCTAGCTATTTCCGCGAACACATTTAGATCTGTTATCTCCACGGGCAACCATTACACCCCCCAGGATTGTTGCCTTTAGACCTTTTAAGCTGTAGCCACAGCCTAGGTCTTGGGCTAGGGTGTACCCTTTGGGTAGTGAGGAGAGGTTCGTCGTAAAAGTTGGGGATAAGGAGGTTGAGATTAACGAGGAGACTTTAAGGATACTACGGAGGTATAAGAGGACTGAGATGACCTTGGAGCAGCTGGCAGCAGCCCTAGGTCTTGAGAGCTGGGAGGAGGCCTACGAGCTGGTGAAGAAGATACCAGCATGGCTACTCGACATCGAGCCCACGATGTGGAGGGTCATATACAAGAAGTATGTTATGGAGAAGATGAAGCAACAGTAGGGGGGCTAACGTTAGACATCTAAGGGGGTTACCACATATGGAATAGTGGTGTACGAGGATGAAGTCTCGGCCCTGAAGCTCATGTCAGAGGAGCTCTCCAGATACCACCAGGTTTTCGTGAAAGCAGCTGTAGAGAATGGTGGTTCGGGTGTAGTCGTGAAAGTCAATGGTATCGATGCTGGATCAGCTGTGGGTTACACCGTCGTAGGCCCTATGTTGACGGTGGGTGTCATCTACTATGTCTACGTTAGGAGAGGGTATAGGGGTTTAGGTCTCGGTAAAGTGCTTGTTACATCTCTGGAGGAGCTCCTGGAGGGTGAAGGCTCAAAGGTCTACATAGCATCTACGACTGGGGATAACATTAGATCTCAGAGGCTTTTCGAGAGTCTAGGTTATAGGGTTCTAGGGTGGAGTACTGCTGAGAGGGAGCTGGGGTACGATGTCGTTGAGGTTCTCGAAGCTATAGCGTGTATGTACGATGACGATGTGATCATGATTAAACCCTATAGTAGAAGCCTCCTACTGAAGCTTAGGAGGCTGGACTACAGGAGCTTGTGGTACAACATCTGCTATAAGCCGTGGCTGGAGTATAGGGGTTATACGGGCGTTAAACCCTAACCTGTGGGGTCTCCTAGGTGAACCCTATCTCTAGCGTATCCCGTAACATCTCTCAGCTTTAGAGCTCCCACCCTCTCCCATCCATGCCATGTTCTAAGTAGCTTTAAAGGATTATCCGTTATCATCGCTCTCTTAGCCTTCCACGGTATATCTAACATCATTATATCCTCTAGAGCTGAGGCTATATCAAGCCCCTGTACCATCGGGTAGTCGCTTCCAAAGAGTATCTTATCGTAGCCTACCTCCTCTACAGCTCTTCTAACAAAGTATGGGTCTACAGCTGATGTGTCGGCGTACACGTTATCAAGTGTTAGGGCTTCCAGGGCTTCCCTGAAGAATATGCCTGGGTTTAAGGCGCTATATGCTCCCAGGTGTGCTACTATGAACCTTACATCCTTGTTCTCCCTCGCAGCCCTAGCTACATATGATGGTCTAGCGTTAGAGCAGAATGATGGAAGCTCCCAGATGCCCGGGTCGCACCCTGTATGGACTACCACTACACCGTTCATACCAGCTATGTAGTCGTATACTGGTTTAAGCTTCTCGCTATCCGGTCTCGTGAAGTGGAGTGTTGGGAACACCTTAACACCTAGCACCCTGTCACCAAGAGCCTTCAACCTATCAAGGTTCTCTCTTATGCTTAAATCCGGGTTGAAGCTAGCCACGGGTATGAGCCTACCGGTGCTAGCTACCCTAACGAAGTCAACGTTATCCCTATGGTTTTCCCTCATAAACCTAACATGCTCTTCTACAGCCCACTCAGGCTCCATTACCATCTTGTGTATGTATGGTATCCTAGCTACTATAAGGTAGTCTAGGGCTTCGGCTGCCGCCTCGACGATCCTACGTGAGCTAACGTTTTCGAGGAAAGTTCTTACAGCGAACTCAACGTTTATAGTAACAGCTAGGGTAACCCCGGCATGGTCCATGGCCTCCAGGAGGGCCCTGGAGGCTTCAAGAGGATCCCTAGGCCTCCATGGTAGGTGGGTGTGGAAGTCTATGATGGGGTCGTCCAAGCGGCTGACACCACCGGTGGGTTTGAGCGGGAGAGCTTATAATAGGGTTGAGCTAAACATCTGGAGATGGGCTAGCTACATTGTCTTTTAGAGGGTGGCTTGAGCTCCTAAGAGAGCTGTCAAGGCTAGCAGGTTCCCTAGAACTTTTCGACTTCGACTCCCCACCCCTAGGGGGCTTTGTGGTCAACATTGACGGCTATGAGGCTTCAAGCTCAAGACTACCATGGATGAGCTGGAGTGATTGGGGTTGGAAGGCTGTGGTAGCCTCGATGTCCGATGTCATAGCTGGCGGTGGTAGGCCTCTAGCAGTCCTCTACAGCGTGGGGGCACCCTCAAGGGATGTGGTGTTAGAGGTTGCTAGAGGTGTTGGGGAGGCGTGTAGGTGGGCTAACGTTAGGGTGTTAAAGGCCGATACTAATAGGAGTGCTCATGACACTTGGATCGACGTGGCCGTCATAGGGGTTACCTTAAAGCCTATACCGAGATCCGGTGCTAGACCAGGGGATATCCTGGTACAGGTGGGGCCTCTAGGTTACGGCCTCATAGCCTCCATGGCCCTGAAAGGGCTAGTGGATATAAGGGAGTACCCTGAAGCCATGGAGTTTACAAGGAGACCTAGGGTGAACCTCGGGGTTGGCTTGAGAATATCAGAGTGTAATGCTACAGCAGCGATAGATAATAGCGATGGGTGGGCTGCAACACTACACCAGCTCTCGGAAGCCAGCAAGGTTAAGGTTGTTGTTGAGGAGATCCACGTGGTAAGAGAGGCTG
This sequence comes from Acidilobaceae archaeon, assembly GCA_028276165.1. GTDB lineage: Archaea > Thermoproteota > Thermoprotei_A > Sulfolobales > Acidilobaceae > DSZV01. The sequence goes on along the minus strand of JAPYWV010000001.1, from coordinate 9,411 downwards.
TAAGGTTGGTACAGGAGCTAGGACTAGCAGAGGAGGAGCTTCTAGAAAGCTGGGAAGACTACAACATAGCAGTAACAATACCAGAAGACAACCTCGAATGCCTACTAGGCTACTGTAGGAGAGAGGGCGTAGAATGCCATGTAGCCGGGAGGGTCGAAGTGGGGGAGGGCGTGTACTTCAAAGGAAGAAGGGTGGAACCAAAGGGCTGGACATGGTTCCCTTGAGACCTAAGGCCTCCCAAGCTTACTGATGGCAGTTAACGGTATTGCTAAGTGCTCCAGAAGATCCTAACTAAACGCCTGGGGGGATCCTAGGCTGGAAGCATGAGGGTGTTAATGTCAAAGAGGTTCTTCAAGTAACCCTTTCCTACGTAGAGCTCTGAGAGACCTAGCTAAGAACGTTTATAGCTTATTAACCCCCCTCATAAACTTCGGTTAGAGCCTTCTGGTGGAGCCTATGGTTCATGGCCGTGAAGAGGGTGTGAGTTCAGGTAAGGTGACTTGGTTGGAGGGGGTAGTGATTCCCAGGGTGTGTTTCGAGAGGTTAGAGGAGGTTAGGGTTAGGATCTCTAAGATCATTGAGAAGTACGGTTCCCTCCAAAGATATGGTAGACCTGTATGGCAGGATGTCATGGAGGTAGCTTGCGTGGTTTACCTAAATGAGAGGCTGAACGTCTCCCTGGAGAAACTGAGCTACTACCTAGGCTTTAGCGATAAAACAGCATTGTATAGATACGTTAAGAGGATTAGGGAAACATCTACGTTTACCTTATGGGATGGGAGGAACCTTGTAATAGAGAGGCTGAGCTTAGAAGAGCTCATAAAGCTTGTTGAAAAAGAAATCCAAGCTAGAACAGAAGTGAGCGTTACGAATGTTAAGACTATAACGGTAACCCTGGAGGCTTACGAAACACTCTTAACGTTAAAAAGGCCTGGGGAGACCTTCTCAGACGTCATACTCAGGCTTGCGAGGGAGGCAAAGGAAGTAATGGAGCTAGCAGGGGCCTGGAAGGATGTCCCGAGTGAGAGGATCGAGGGGGTTATGAAGAGCATTAGGGAGGCGTGGGGTTCGTGGAGGTTGCGAGAAGAGTAGTTCTCGACTCGGACGTTCTCATCGATTTCCTTCGTGGAGTAGATGAAAGCATCAAGTTAATAGCAGATCTTAAAGGTAGGGGTGTAACTTTAGCTACAACCTCCATCAACATCTTCGAGCTTGCATGGGGTGCATCTAAGCTAGGTGCTGGCAAAATCAGCCATGTTAGAAGGTTAGCTGAGATCCTAGAGGTGCTCAGCTTATCCAGTGAGGAGGCGATTAAAGCTGGAGAGGATATGGGGTATCTTGAGCTCCTCGGATGAAGGGTTGATTTAAGGGATGTCCTTATCGGTGTTATTGCAAGAGAGCATGGGGCTATGGTTGTAACGGGGAACGTTAGGCACTCTAGCGGGATTAGGGGTTTAAAGGTGTTGGAGTATAGGAGGGCTAGGGTTTAGGTCTTCACCTAGTCTTATGCCCTAGTGTTAACGTTACACGCGGTTTAGCCCTCCCCCAGATTAGGTCATATTACTAGTTTCTCCGCTCCGGTTACCCTCTCTTTTAATCCTAGCAGTTTAACCTTTATTGTTTCCCCTGTGTAGAGCTCCGCCTCCTCCAGGCCTAGGGTTAGTGATGCTGTTATCCTCCCTATGGCGTCGGCCTTCATTATACCGCTTCCGCTCGTCCCACACGAGATTACTAGGTCGCTTTCGTACGGCTCATATATTATCGGGAGGCCGTCGAAGCTGTAGTCGTAGTAGCCTGCCCACATTGCGTGCGGGTAGCGCTCCTGGAATGGCGGGAAGTATAGTGAGATTACTGGTAGCACCCCTCTAACGTAGAACTCCGGCTCGGGCCTCGGATCCCAGTCTTCTAGCTCGAAGGGCCTCCCCAGGTCATCGCTTATACCGGTCCAGAACGACCCCTCCTCTGGGACGGGCCTCATGTAGGCCTTCCTAGGCAGTATTATCATTGGTGCTACGTTGTAGCTGTTAAAGCCTCTAGCGTAGAGTATCCTCCTCAACTGCTCCCCCGAGGCTTTGATGGAGAAAACCTGCCTCTTCTTAGGCCTAGTGAAGCTCTCGACTCCAGCCTTGGCTGTGATCCTCCACGTCCAAGCACCTGTTGCTAGTACAACCTTCCTGGAAGCTCTTATCTCACGTCCACCTCTAACCCTAACACCTGAAACCCTTAGATCCTGCCATGGGAATGGTTCACCCTCAATGCCAAGAGGCCTCCTAGGCTCTACAACCAAGCCCTCAACCTCGGTGTCGAAAGCATAGGAGATACCGGCTGAGAGTCCTGCCTTGTAGTAGTACTCTACGAGCTTCCCGGCATCCATGACACCAGCTTTCAACGCATGCACACCCTCAACGATATCACCAGCACCTACAAGCTGGGACTCCTCCAAATCCTCAACCCTAACCCTAGCGTTCAAGAGCTCCTCTATGACACCTGGCTCGTAGACCTTAAACTCAAGACCAAGCCTCTCAGCCTCCCTTAAACCATCCCGGAGCTCACTGTAAAGCCTCTTATCAGCTAGGAAGAGGTAGCCAACAAACCTTAAGCCGAGATCGTAGCCACGAGCCTCAACACTCTTATAAAACTCTATACTGGAATTAGATAGCAGGAGGTTAACATTGTTGGTGAAGAAAGCCCTGAAGGCGGCAGCACTCCTACCACTATCACCGGCACCCGGAGCGTGAGCTCTATCGACGACCAGGATCTTAGAGTCAGGAGAGAGCCTCTTAATATGATAGGCTGTGGAGAGGCCTATAACACCAGCACCTACAACCACGTAGTCGAACATATGCCTAAACCCTCCATCCTTTGAATTGTCAATGAGAATTTTTATATGTGAACGATTAGTATACAAGCACCCCTAGTACCCTGTCATGGGGATAGCACTCATAACACCCTGAAGTGTAGGTTGTTTCCAAGCTACCTCGTCCAAGGCCCCGGGCACTATTTATTCGAGTTTCCACTATGACGCCACCCTGGTCATTGTTATTTAAACCCTAGACCTTCATAATAGGTTCTTAGGATATGTTTTGGCTAGGTTGGTTGTGGACTCCCTTGAGGACCTCCGTGGTGTTAGTAGGGTGCTTGTTGTTGGTGTGGGTGGTGGTGGGGATAGTCTTGGAGCTCTAATCCTCTACCATAAGCTTAAGGCTCTCGGTGTTAGGGTTCTACTGGGTAATGTTGTTTGGGAGAGGTTCGTCCTAGACCCCTTCCCCGGCCCCGTGCCATTGGAGCAGGTTGTGAACGCTGAGGTTCTGGGGAGGAGTGTTGCCCTTGTTGATGGGAGCTCCTACGTTGATAGGTATGGGTATAGGTTTAAACCCCAAATCGTTAGAGCCTCCGAGATCCTAGGAGAGAAGACCGTATTCTTTGATATAACCAAGGGTGTGGTCGGCCTAGTTGAGGCTTTCAATGTTGTTAACGAGAGGTTGGGGGTTGAAGCCATAGTTGGTGTTGATGTTGGAGGTGATATACTTGCTCTAGGCTACGAAGACGACCTCTGGAGCCCCCTAGCGGACTCCATAAGCTTGGGGGCTCTCGATAAAACAAGGGTTCCATCCATGATAGCTGTTCTAGCACCTGGAGCTGATGGGGAGCTAAGTCAGCAAACAGTACTCTCGAGGATAAGCGAGGTGGCGAGGGAGGGAGGGCTCATAGGGGTCTACGGGCTCACCAGGAGGGAGTACAGGACTCTCAGAAAGCACCTTGACATGTTTACAAGCGAAGCATCAAAAATACCCTTCGAGGCGTTCGAAGGGTACGTGGGGGAGAAGAGTATCAGAGTAGGGTCAAGGAAGGTTGAGGTAAACATGGTCTCTACAACACTGTACCTGCTAGACGTCAGTGTAACCTACAATAGGAGCGTCATGGCGAAACTAGTGTCGGAGACAAGGAGCATAGAGGAGGCTAGGAGGGCACTAAACAAACACTGTATATACACGGAGCTAGACCTAGAAGAGGAGCTCTACAAGCTAAGAACACAAGGAGGGGCTATAACGGGTATGAGCCTCCTAGAGATTAGAAGTGATGGCAGGAGGAGGTTACTACTATCAGGGTGCACACCACTCATAGGAGTAAAGAGCTCCTAGGTCACGATATCAGCCTGCAAACGATGCCCGATATTACACGAGTACCATCGAGTACCGCTAGTGGGGAAACGCTCCCGGCTAGACGCTCCCAGCCCTAATCGACTCCCTCTCAGCTAGAATTCTAGCTTTACGCTCGCTTAACGTCTCCTCCAGCGTCTCAAGCCTCTCGATTATGTACTTTAACGTCTCCTCCAGCTCCCTCATCCTACCCTCTGTTACCGTTATCTTCAACCTGAACTCTCTCTCTAGCTTCTCAACCCTCCTGGATATGGTTGCTAGGGTCTCATCGTCATGCTGGCTTACCCCATAGCTTCTATCAAGGCCCATTTTAATGTAGAGTTTTATCAAATCCGTAACCTGTATTCCCAGCTCTGCTGCCCTACTCTTAAGCTCATTATACATCCCCTCAGGGAGGGCTAAGTGTACCGTAGGCATATGTCTTACCCCTACAAGAGTAGTACTAGCCAGAACTTATATACCTATTGGTTACATGGATTCCCGACCAATAGGCTGTAATGTTGGCCCTCCATAGCATAGAGTTTTACCCTTAGACCTATCTATAGAGATAGTACGGAGGCCGGGGGTGACGTGCATGAAGGTTGTTAGCTTTAAGATAGAAGAGGATCTACTAGAGCTACTAGAAGAGTACTCTAAGAGGAGGAATACAACGAAGAGCGAGATTATTAGGAGAGCTCTGAGAAGCTACATAATGAGGAACTCTGAAACCCCCTTTGAGACTAGGAGGATTAGGATTGTAACCTAAAAGCTTTTTTACACTGTAAAAACAATACCTGCGGATTTAACCTCAAACCCTACCCGGGGTACCGGTGTAGGCTTTGAGTTTAAGAGTTAAACCTAGTTTGAGTGTTGACGCTAGAAACTATATGTGCCCCTACCCTATAATGCTTCTCAGCATGTCCATCAAAAGTGTTAGGGTTGGGGAGGTTGTAGAGGTTAGAGCGACGGATCCAGCGTTTGAAAGAGATCTAGCTAGTTGGGCTTCGGAGACCGGTCATGAGGTTTTAGAGTTACGTAGAGAGGGGGATGAGGTAGTTGCCCTGGTTAGAAGGGTGCGGTAGTGTTGGGTAGCGAGGCTCTAGCCATAATAGTTAGATCTGATAACCCCGAGTCCGTCTACCCAGCACTCATAATAGCTTCAACGGCAGCCTCAATGGGTGTTAAGGTGGAGGTTTTCTTCACATTCTGGGGGTTAAGGGTTCTAGTTAGAGGTGGGCTTGAGGAGGTTGGACGTAAGCTTAAGGAGGCTATTGGAGGGGAGCCACGTGGGGTTCCACCTCTAAAGATTATATTCGACATGGCTAGGAAGTCTGGTGTCGAGGTGTACGCCTGCTCGACTACAATGCAGACTGTTACAGAGCTGACGGTAGTTTTAAATAGCTGTAGACAATAGCTGTAGGTAGCTGTAAATACTTAGTACCGTCAAAGACCCTAACTAGAACAAAGCCTTATATCCATCATAGATAATCACAAGGTAAACGATAAATTTAAATACCCCCTAGTTACCTGTGAACACCTGGTGTATGGGTGAGCTGTAGCCCCCCGGTGATCCGCGCTGCGGTGAGGGGGGCTACGAACGCTAGCCCACAGATGGGAGCCCTGTGGCGTTGGGCTCGACTGGGGCCCATGAGGTGTGGGTGAAGCAAGTGAACCCACACAGAGGCCCAACCCCGCTAACGGAGATACCATTAGCGGGGAAACGCTATGGGGTTGAAGGAGGGCGATCTAGTAGAGGGGTGCCCTGTGGTTGGAGCGGCTACCTTCGTTCACAAGCATGTTATGGGTGGTTCCAGGATTCTAGTCTTCTGATTGAGGTAACCCCGGAGTTCACCTAAGGGTTTTTAAGTTCAAATGTAGAAGGTTAATCTCCTGGTGCTCTGATTGCTTAGAGCGAGGAGGCTTGAGGAGGTTCTGATAGCTGTACCCAGACCTGTATACGATAGGCTTGTTGCTAGGCTTGTTAACGAGGGCTTACTCCACGTCGACGAGCCCTTAAAGGAGCTTCCTGGCACTTCATCTCCTAGGTTTAAGCTGGCCTATGCTCAGGCTTCCGAGAGGTTCTCCAAGATACAGTCCTACTACTCTGCCCTAAAGCTACAGCCTACTGTTGGGGAGGGTGTTGAGGTTATGGTATCTGATTGGATCTCCTCCTTCAACAGCTATGTTGAACGCTACAGGGAGCTTGATAGATTCTTCGATGTTAGAGTTTCAAGGCTTGCCGAGATAGAGTCTACGGTTGCTGAGCTGAGGAGGTTGAAGGAGCTCCTCGAACCTGTTAAGCACATCACAGTTGACATTAGGGTTTTAGCTGAATCTGCTAGGCTACAGTACGCTCTCGGGATCGCACCTAAAGGTGTGGAGGGGTACGTGCTTGAGGTTACCGAGAAGTACAATCTGGTGTCCGTAGTAGAGGAGGTTGACGGGAGAACAGTCCTAGTAGGTGTGGCTGGTAAACCTGAGTCTATGAGGTTCGTAGTCCCAGCTCTCGTTAGGAGAGGCTTAAACCTCATAGTCGTACCGAGAGAGCTGCCGGGGAGGCCTTCTGAGGCCTACAAGGTGGTGGTCGAGAGGTTAAGCAAGCTTGCTGAGGAGGCTAACAGGATTAGAGGGGAGCTCCTGGAGAGGGTGGGGGAGCTCCACAACTACTACACGTACGTCTACGCCTTCAGGGAGGCTTTCAAGATCCTAGCTAACAGCCTTGAAAGTAGAACATCCGTGTTCATTAGGGGCTACGTGGACTCCGACGACTTCAGGAAGCTAGAGTCGATACTCAAGGAGGAGACGGGTGGGGCCTACATAGTGTACAGGCTTGGTGTTAGGAGAGGTGAGGTTAGGGTGCCAACCAAGGTAGCACTGCCTAGGATACTACAGCCGTTCCACAGGATTGTTCAAATGTACGGTGAGCCTGATCCAGAGGAGGTGGTTCCAACAGTATTCCTAGCAGTAACCTTCCCCCTAGCCTTCGGCCTCATGTTCCCAGATGCTGGGCACGGGCTCGCCTTGGTACTCTTCGCACAACTATACCTCAGGAGGAGGAACCCTGACTGGGCTTTCATAATAACAGTTCTAGGCCTAACATCCATGCTAACAGGATTCCTGGCTGGTGAGTTCTTCGGACCTAAGGTTTCAGAACTCCTCCACATATCAGCTGTATGGAGCCTCCTAGGGCTACACGTACCCCCACTTGCCCTACCAACATACGCTGTCGAACACGGGCTATACGAGCTCGTGGGAGAACTACTCTACAGAGCTATAACGATAAGCTTGTGGATGGCAGCATTCATGCTAATACTAGGCACCCTGCTCGGTGTTGTAGACTCATACCTCAAGAGGGAGTTTGACGAGATGATTGGAGTTAAGATGCCTAAATTCCTCTTCTTCACATCAGTAACACTTCCATTCCTAATCCTCTTTGATGCCAGGAAGGCTGGCGAGACGCTAGGACTAGCCCTACTTAACCTGGGGGGAGGCGACCCCCTAGCAACGCTTATCCTCATTGGGATCACTGTTTCACTGTTATGGCTTCTCCTAGGCGAGCCTCTGCTCTCAGCCCTCCACGGTCACAGCCCACTGGGTGGTATCGCTAGATCCTTCATGGAGGTTTACGAGTCTATCCTAATGGCTATGGGTAATGTGCCGAGCTTCCTGAGGATCATGGCTTTAGCCTTAGCACATTCAAGCGTGATGTTCGCCTTCGCCTACATATTCGATATGATGGCTGGTCTCGGCTTAATCGGCCTAGCTATGGGGGCTATCGTCTACGCCATAGGTAACCTGATGGTCATAGCGTTAGAGGGCATACTAGCCTTCGCTCACAGCCTAAGGCTACACTTCTACGAGTGGTTTAGTAAGTTCTACATAGGTGGAGGGATCCCATTCACACCAATAGCAATACCAGGTGTTAGGATAGTGTTTACGGGTACACGTTAGACAACTGTAGATCCCTCACAAGCCTAGAGCTTTAGCTAGCAACTTGTTAACATCGAGAGGCTCTCCGGGGGACCAGAGGGTTGGTAGGACGAACACGGGTATCCTGGAGCCGGAGGTTTTAGCCTTAAACTCCTCCTCATTATCGAGGATATGCCTTAGAACGACTATCAAGACCACGTCATCGGAGTTCTGCAACCTCGTGACAATGTTCAAAGCCTGACTCTGGCTATAAGCCTCAAAGGTCATGAAGCCAGCGGATCTGAATAAAGGTAATGTCTCCCTATCACCCACAACGACAACCTTCCCTCTAAGCGATCTAGACAAGAGAGGGCACCTACAAGCTGTAGTGGCTCGCTGAAAGCTTATAAAAATTGATACAGCGATCGTATAACATGCTTAGAGAGGGAGTCTGCTTAGAAGCTGGACTAATAAACCGCAGTCTAGGGTAACCTCCACGGTGCTGTCATTGGCTCTAATACTGGCGGGATGCGGTGTCCATAGCGGTAGTTTCACTCTGGATCTAGTGAGAGCTCTAGACGAAGCTGACATAGTCTACGTTGATACGTACACGATGCCGTCGGCCACGTGGGTCCTAGAGGCTCTAAAACCCTGGGCTGGTAAGGTTAGAGTTGCCGGAAGAGAGCTACTAGAAGATAGGCTCAGTATGGTGCTAGAGGAGGCTAGGGCTAGAAGTGTCCTAATAGTGTCAGCCGGAGACCCTCTTGTAGCCACAACACATCAAACCCTCCTGGCTGAAGCTAGGAGGTTGAACATAGAAGTCGAGTATATACCCGGCGTCTCAGGGGTGTGTGCTGCGAAATCCTACAGTGGGCTTTCATACTATAGGTTTGGTAGGACAGCAACCGTGCCCGGGCCCTGGAGGCACATTAAACCCTATAGTGTTATAGCAGTTATCTACTCAAACCTGTGTATCGATGCCCATACACTACTACTACTCGATGTCGACGAAAGAGGGGGTCAGCTTAGGCCAAGAGATGCAGCACACCAGCTATTAGAGGTGGAGGGGGAGCTCTCCACAAACCTTAACATTAGAAGGGTGTTACATGAAACACCTGTCATGGTCGTAGAGAGGGCTGGAGCTCCGGATGCCGGAATTCACATCTTCAACAGTATGGTGGAGCTACTAGAGTGGAGGGACGATGCTAGAGTACCGTCGAGCATCATAGTACCAGCACCGTTAAGTGTAACAGAGCTCTGGATACTAGAGTCTAGGTTTAACGTTAAGCTCGGGGATAGGTGGTCTAGGAGATCCTATGGGAGGAGGGAGTTTTGCAGAAACTATGAGATTCTGGTAGAGTGA
>JAPYWV010000056.1 GCA_028276165.1 Acidilobaceae archaeon | reverse complement strand
GAGGCTACAGGGGAGCCCGGGCCTCTAACTTTTGGTGACGTAGTTGTCGTGAGAAGGGGTGAGGAGTAGCCTGGTTGAGAAGGCTTACCTCATAATACCTAGAGGTTTGGAGGATCACCTTGAGGAGGCTAGGGTTCTAGCTAGGGTAGCTGGCTACGATGTTGTAAGGGTCTGGAGGACCAGGTACACTTGGAGGCTTGGTAGGGGGCTTATAGGGGAGATTGCGAGGAGTGTTGAAGCCGACAAGCCCTCAACCATAATATTCTACGGCGACCCCAGGCCATCCACCGTATTCCAGCTGGTCAAGGAGTGCAAGGTTAGAGTCGTAGATAGGGTTACCTTGATACTAGAGATATTCGCTAAACACGCTGGTAGCAGGGAGGCTCTACTACAGATAGAGATGGCTAGGATAAAGCATGAGATACCCTTGGTTAGAGAGTGGATTAGGAGGAGTAAGCTCGGGGAGCTCCCAGGCTTCCTAGGCCCTGGGGGCTACGCTATAGACAGCTACTACAGGCATCTAACAAGTAGGCTTTCGAGGATAAGGGAGGAGCTTGAGGAGCTTAGGAGGACTAGGAGGCTTAGGCTTGAGAGTAGGAGAAGGCATGGGATGATCCATGTAGCTATAGTGGGCTACGCATCAGCAGGTAAAACATCGCTCTTCAACGCGATAACAGGGGAGAACAGGGCTGTTGGAGAGGAGCCTTTCACAACACTACAACCAAAGCATACAGCCGTGAACGTTAACGGTGTAAAGGTGGTATTCATAGACACTGTTGGGTTCATAAGAGACGTGCCCCCCGAGATTGTTGAAGCATTCCACGCTGTACTAGAGGAGATTAAACACGCTGACGCCATAATATTCGTTGTAGACATATCAGAGGAAGAGCGGGTTCTAAAGGAGAAGGTTGAAGCGGGGTTCAAGGTTCTAGCAAGGATAGAGGCACTGGGAGCTCCGGTATTCATAGCAGCTAACAAGATAGACTTGGTGGATGAGGGGAAGCTAAAGTCAAGGTTAAAAATCCTAGAGGAGGTGGTATCAAGGGTTATAGACTCACCTAAGATAATACCGATATCAGCTGTAAAACGTATAGGCCTAGAGGAGCTCCTAGCAACAATAACATCTACCCTTAACCGGTCGAAACCCCACCACGAACCCCCTCCAGAGGCTGGGCTCGCAGTCGAGATAAGGGGCTCCTCTTGAGCTACAACTAACATAGTGGTGGTTGTAACCGCTCGAATACCCTTCGACATAGGGGGTGTTATGGTGGATTTCGTGAACCCCTATGGGAGGGTTTACGTTCTAAGGATTGGCCATAGGCCTGGTAGGGATAAGAGGGTTACTACCCATGTTGGTCTCGTTGCTAGAGCTTTTGGTGCTAATGGTTTTGTGCTTGAGGGTTGTGATGAGAGCGTCCTCGAGTCTTTGAGGAAGGTTATGCGTGTTTGGGGTGGTAGTATGGTTGTTGAGTGTTGTTCCAGCGGGGTTGAATATGTTAGGAGTTGGAAGGCTAGTGGTGGTGAGGTCGTTCATCTCACGATGTACGGCCTCCCCCTGGACGACGTCATCGACGTTATTAGGGTATCCCCTAGGCCTAAGCTTGTTATAGTTGGTGCTGAGAAGGTTGAGAGGTTCTACTACGAGGAGTCAGACTACAACGTCGCTGTTGGGAATCAACCTCATAGCGAGGTCTCAGCTCTAGCCCTCTTCCTGGATAGGCTATTTAGGGGTCGCTGGGCATACATTGAATTTAGGGGAGCGAAGCTCAGGATACTGCCCTCAAGTAGGGGTAAGATGGTGGTTAGAGTTGGCGGGGGACGAGGAGAACCCGATGAAGGATCTGGAGATGTTCATTAAGGAGCTTGCTGAGAAAAACGATGTAGATCCGCAGAAGGCCATCCACATCTTCAAGATAATATCTGATCCCGGGAATACGGAGGGTTATAGTGATGACGACATAGAGGCTTTAACGGGCTACAAGCAGGCTGAGATCAGGAGGATCCTAAGGCTACTGTACGATGCTAGGATAGCACGGTATAGGAAGGGTATACACCCCAGCTACGGGGTTGCAAGGTATTTCTGGAGTGTAGACTCTAACTCTATAAACTACATGCTCTTGAAGAGGAAGAGGGAGGTTTTAGAGAAGCTAAAGCAGAGGCTTGAGTACGAGAGCTCCAACGAGTTCTATAGATGCTCCAGGGATGGGAGTAGGTATACCTTCAACGAAGCATACCATAACGATTTCAGGTGCACCAGGTGCGGATCCCTACTAGTGTTAGAGGATAACAGTGCTATTGTTAAAGCCCTTAGAGAGGTTGTTGAGAGGCTTGAGAGGGAGATAGAGGAGGATGAGAGGAAGGTTTACGGTAGTTGACCTATTCTCGGGTGGAGGCGGGTATGCTAGGGGCTTCGAGGAGGCCGGTTTCAATGTTGTAGTAGCCGTAGACAACTACCCCCCAGCTGTTAAAACCTATAAGGCTAACTTCCCCCATGCTCTCGTTATAGCAGAGGATGTGAAGGAGCTCTCATACCAGGATATAAGGGATATAGCGGGGGTTACGAGGGGTGATGTGGACGTTGTTATTGCAAGCCCTCCATGCGAGCCGTTCACCCCAGCAAACCCTAATAGGATGAAGGACCCCCTTGATAGGCTGTACTCCGACCCCGTGGGATCCCTCTTCCTACACGCTATAAGGCTTATAGGGGAGCTCAAACCAAAGGTATTCATCATAGAGAACGTACCCGGGATCCTCGAAGGCCCTCTAAAGGATGCCCTAAGAATGGAGATTAGAAGAGTTGGATTCGATAACGTATACTTCAACATACTGAATGCAGAGGACTACGGGACCCCTAGTGAGAGGATTAGAGTCTTCATATCAAATGTAGAGTTAAAGCCTGAGAGGAGGCCCGGCCCCACAGTGGGAGAGGCTTTAGAGGATCTACCACCACCAGGCTCCTCATATCCTCCAAACCACGATTACCCACAGGAGGTGCCTAGAAGGCATAGGAAAAGGGTGGCTAGGCTAAGGTGGGGCGATGCCCTCATATACTTCACGGGGGCTGGTGGGAGTAGGCATCCGAACTACATAAGATTAAACCCTAACAGGAGAGCACCAACTGTAATGGGGTCTTCGAGGTTCATACACCCGTATGAGGATAGACTGCTAACTGTTAGAGAACAGGCTAGGCTAATGGGGTTCCCGGATTACCATGTATTCCAGGGTAGTAGAGATGCGCAGTACGATATGGTGGGGGAGGCCGTCCCACCACCTCTAGCTAAAGCCATAGCCGAGTATGTAGCCAGGATCTTATGAGAACCCGTGTAGAGCTTGGGGGAAACGCTTTTACCGTTAAACCCATTTAATTGTGTAGGAGACCGTGTAGTAGGCTTTAAAGGGAGAGGGTGGTAGTCGTGGATGTCATACCCGTTATCCATAACGTTAGTAGTGTTCAAAGGCTTGTAGACATGGCTAGGCTTGTCTACGGCCTTGATATAGGGTTGCTTGTGGCTAGTAGGGTTTACGGTGCTGCAGCTCAATCGGGAATCTCCGAGGTTATGAGGTTTGCCTTTAAGAGTGGTAAGAGCTTCCTAGTCTTACCCGATGTTAGCGATGTTATCGAACTCCTTAAACCAGATGTAGCCCTCATAGTAACCCTTGATTATGCTGAAGAACTCCTAGACCCCTCAAACCCCCCGGTTTACAGTGGTCGGGTCGTGATAGTGTTCAACGGTGGAGAGCCCGATTTTAGTGCTAGTGAGGCTAAGCTCGGTAAGCCTATCTACATAAAGGGGGTTTCTAGGAGGCTTGGGGCTATCGCTGAGGCCTCAATAATACTTTACTCTCTCCTGAGTAGAACCAGATAGTGGGGGTGAGGTCCGGGGGGTTGAGGCGTAGGAGGGGTTACGGTGAATCTATCAAGGACCTACTTGTTAAGCTTAGGTACTATGCTAGTATAGCTATGGATCTCTCGCTCTACTCCCTAGCTTTCGGTGATCGTGATATTGCGGTGGAGGTTTTAAGGATTAAGAGGGAGGTTGACGAGATTTACAGGAGGCTTATAGCTAAGATGTTGGTCGCCCTAAGGGGTTACTCTGAAGCCCCTCTAGCAGTAGGACTGCTATCCGTATCCTCCGCGCTCGACTCCATCTCAGACGCCTCAGCTGATGTCGCCGCACTCGCTATAAGGGGTTACCCGGCGCACCCCTACATAAAGGCTATGGCTTGCCAGGGTGAGGCTGTAACCCTTGTGGAGAGTGCTAGGAGTGTTGAGAAGCTACCAGCTAGAGTTGATGTACTTGTTGTTAGGAGGGGTGGTAGCTACGAGATTGCCCCTGTGTCGGAAAGCATACTCAAAGGCGATCTCCTAGTGGTTAGAGGGCCTTGGGATGAGGTTCTACAACTAGCTGAAGCCCTCGGATCCCCCACTAGTATTGCACGTTGTGGTGCTGAGATACAAGTTCAGGCCATGGGGGGTGATGCTCTAGCCTCAGCACTCCTAGCACTAAGGGGTACATCTAAGGTTATGATCGATCTCGCCTTCTACTCGCTACTAAACAACGATATCGAGATTGCCGAGACTGTCGCCGAAATGGAGGAGTATGCTGATAAGGTTTACCACGAGCTTCTAGAGCTCATAGCAACCACAAGCTACCCTGGTGGAGCTAGGGAGAATGTATCCCTAATAATCCTATCTAAAAGCCTTGAAGAGGTATCGGATGCAGCGTTCAGGATAGCAAATGTGGTTAGGTACGGTGAGGTAGCTCAGGTTATATCAACTGCTGTAGAGGAGGGGGAGGAGGCCTACGTGAGGGTTAGATTTAAGGGTGGTAGCCCTACAACACTTGAACACCTCGACCTGGAGGATAGAGGCTTCATACCCCTAGCACTCTACAAGCCGAGGCTAAGGGACTGGGTTACACCTGTAACCCCCTCCTCCCCCATAGAGCCTGGGGATGAACTTATATTGAAGTACTATAGGGGTGGTGCGGAGGTTGAAAGGCGTATGATGGAAGAGCTTAAAGCCATAGGCTTGAAGCCTACGAGGGCTGAGCGTGTTGAGAATACCTCCTGAGCTTTGCACGAGATGTAAGGGTTATAAGAGGCTCTGTGGGCTACCTAGATGCCCTATACTGGAGTCTTTTAGAGCTCAGGTAAGCGTGTACCTCAAGCTAAGGGGTCTTACAGCTTCAGGCTCAACACCACCCTCAATGCTTGTAGGTGAGTACGGCTACCCTAGGGTTAACGTCTACTACATGATACCTGTTGATGTATACGGCGAGAGCTCTAAGATATACGAGGACCCGGTCGCGTGGGCTACTAGGAGGCTTGGCTTAGATGATATTGTGAGGCTTAGAAGCGAGCTACTCTCAGCAAGGCTTGAGATGCCCGTCCACGAGCCCGAGAGGCTTTACGAAAGCGAGGTGGGCCTAGCAGGCGTCTCAGAGAAGCCTGTTGACTCCGAGGCTGAGCTTGAAAAAGCTCCAATACCGAACCTCAGGTTTGATGGTGTAACCAAGCCGTTGGGGCCTAGAGCTCCAGCTAGGAGGATTAGGGTTTCAAGTAACCCCAAGCTTAACCCTGTTGTCGAGAAGGTTATACACGATGATGTGGATGTAATGAGCTCCGTTGAGGAGCTCTACAAGTCTGGGGTTGACGTCTACACTATACAAAGGCTACTAAGCCTAGGCTTCCTGGGGAAGAGGTTTAGGAGGAGGCTTGTACCAACAAGGTGGGCTATAACAGCTGTAGACGATATGGTATCAAGAGTGCTTAGGAGAGAGCTGAGGGGTAGGCCTGAGGTCCAGGATACAAGAGTCTACTACAACGAGTATCTGGGGAACAGGTTCCTCATAGTAGTTAAACCAGGCCCTGGAGCATTCGAGTGGATAGAGGTATGGCAGCCTAGAAGCTTCTGGGTTCGGGAGACGTCAAACCCCGTAGTATGGAGGGTTGAGGAGAACGCTCTAGGAGAGACAACAGCCATGGACGGGGGGTTCTCAGCAGCAAGACTAGCAGTCCTGGAAGCCCTAGCAGAGGAGGGGAGGAGGGGGGATGTGATCATAGTGAGGGAGGTAACACCAGCATACTACGCACCAGTAGGGAACTGGCATATAAGGGAGACTGTTAGGAGAGCTGTAAAGCTAAAACCAATAGCGGTCAACCCCACGAGGAGGGAGCTCCTGGAAATACTCGTAGAACATGTGAACTACAACCCCCAAAGCCTACTATCAAAGTCCAAGCTATTAAAACCCCCAATTACGCTAAACGAGTTCCTCGAATAAACGTCGAGTAATAAGAGGAGGTTACTAGAGCTCCTTCCAAGAGGGGGTAGGTGGTAATGAAGGAGCTAACCTTAGTAGCTAAGGCTATGCTAGCACTAGCAGTACACGGCACCATAGCATTAACCCTGGGTGGGGGGAGGTCACCTGTCCGACTCCCCTATTACATAGTAGTAGACTGTACTCTGCCATCCCCCCCGGGTTCCAACCACCTTAACGGGCTTCCAGCCTGATACCTGGAAGTCTAGGGTTATAACGCGAGCTCCCCTCGGTAGCTCCTTTGATAGCTTGTGCTTCAGCGCTTCGTTAACGCTAGCTAGTAGGTACATGTAGACTATTGTTGCATCCCTTAGCGGTACTTCGAAGAAGTCCCCTAGTACTGGGACGAAGCGATCGTCTACACCCTCAAGTCTAGCTCTTCTCGTAGCCTCCTCTAGGAGCTCCCTTCTAATCTCAACACAAACACCTCTCTTCACGGGGAACTTCTTTAAAACCTCTATTACAACCCTTCCATCACCGCAACCTAGGTCGTAGAATACATCGTTCTCGTTAGCGTTTAGAACCTTGAAGACTAGGTCTAAAGCCTCCCTCCTCGTAGGCACGAAGGGTACTATGGCTCCTCCACCACCCGTCAAGGCAAGCCACCCCAGCCACGAAGTTGTATCCTCCAAACCCTCCACAAACCAGCCCCCCTTAGCCTAACATAGTCAAACCGAATATGCTTTTACTAGGCTACGCATACTTTATAGGCTCTAGGAGACCAGGCTACCCTTCTGGTGGCTGGAATGCCTAGGGTCGTGTACACCCCCCAGGCTCCTAAACCCATAGGGCCCTATAGTCAGGGTGTTGTTGCTGGCTGTCTCCTATTCATCTCGGGCCAGATCCCCTTGGATCCTGTTAGTGGAGCTGTTGTTGAAGGCGATTTTAAGGATAAGGTTAGAAGGGTTCTGGATAATGTTAAGGCTGTTGTTGAAGCTGCCGGGGGCTCCTTAAGGGATGTTGTTAAGGTTACAGTATACCTTAGGGATATGAGTTTATTCCAGGATTTTAACAGCGTATACCAGGAGTATTTCCCCGAGAACCCGCCAGCTAGGGCTGTTGTAGGCGTCTCATCCCTGCCCAGGGGTGTGGATGTGGAGGTTGAGGCTATAGCCTATATATGC
Source organism: Acidilobaceae archaeon (assembly GCA_028276165.1). GTDB lineage: Archaea > Thermoproteota > Thermoprotei_A > Sulfolobales > Acidilobaceae > DSZV01. The sequence continues at coordinate 4,153 of JAPYWV010000056.1, read as the reverse complement.
CGTGAGGGCTCCTAGCATGTCCTTTGAGGTTTTGTGGAGCTCCATTGTTGATGGTAGCCGTGAGGCCTTAAGGGTTGTAAGGGAGTACGCTCACACAACCCCCCTAGGCTACAGCGTTACCCTGTCCAGGATGTCTGGTTGCAGGGTTTACCTTAAGTATGAGAACTTGCAGAAAACAGGGAGTTTCAAGGTTAGGGGTGCTCTCTACAAGGTTTACACTTTGAAGGGTAGGGTTCCAGGTGTTGTCACAGCGTCTGCTGGTAACCACGCTCAGGGTGTTGCATATGCAGCCTCCACGTTCAACATGAGATCTATCGTTGTAATGCCTGAGACAGCTAGCATATCGAAGGTTGAAGCTACACAAGGCTACGGGGCTGAGGTTGTACTCTACGGTAGGGTGTACGATGATGCGTATGTTAAGGCACTTGAGATAGCAAGGGAGAGGGGTTACGAGTTCATCCACGCGTTCGACGACCCCCATGTTATAGCCGGTCAGGCCACGATAGCCTGGGAGCTCCTAGAGCAACTCGAGGACTTCGACTTAATCCTAGTCCCAGTAGGTGGGGGAGGGCTGATCTCAGGTGTAGCTAGTGTATTGAAGAGGGTTAAACCGGGTGTCAGAGTGGTAGGAGTCGAGCCTGAGGCGGCCCCCAAGATGAGGGAGTCTTTGAAGGCCGGGAGACCCGTGGTCGTAGAGCCTAAGCCTACGGTAGCAGACGGTCTTGTGGCTAAGAAGCCAGGTGATATAACGTTCCAGGTGACATCAAACCTTGTAGACGACATTGTAACTGTTGAGGAGGAGGATATAGCTGAAGCCATATACGTGCTATTGGAGAGGAAGAAGACACTAGTAGAGGGGGCTGGAGCGGTGGGGGTAGCGGCACTGATATCGGGGAAGCTTAGGGTTGAGGGTAAGAGGGTTGTAGCGCTACTAAGCGGGGGCAACATAGACTTGACGATACTGAACAAGATAATACTAAGAGGGCTCTCCAAAGCAGGGAAACTAGCTAGAGTAACATGCCACATCCCAGACTACCCAGGACAGCTAAAAAGAGCCCTAGAGGTAATAGCCAGGCATAGAGGCAACATACTAGACATAACACACGATAGAAGCGACCCCCAAACCCCACCATGGCACGCAAAGGTAACAATAGTATTCGAAACACCAAACGTAAACACAACGAAAAAGATCATAGAAGAGCTAGAAAGAGAAGGATTCAAGCCACAAACATAACAACCCATCACCCCCAACCCCATATAATGGATCCTTGTAATGGTAAACGCTATCTCCAGGAGGAGCACTCTCACACTCTCTTTCAACTCCATGCGAGTGCATACACTGCTAGCAAGTGGAGGTTTAAGCAACCTCCATGACTGATGGTTACCTTAGACTAACATTTAGCCTAGAGAGTAGCACCCTCATGCAAAGCCGGAGAGGTTATAGTTTTAAATCCTAGGCTAGATAGTTTCATAGAAGCTCGTGGGAGCTAGGTGCTTGCATCGCCTCCAGGCCGTTAGCTCGTGGATATTAGGTTTCGTTAGTGAAGATTGTATCTAGGGGTTGTGGTTGTCCATTGATTATGGTAAGTTGCTAGAGGATATCAGGAGGATTGTTAGGGAGGTTGTAGAGGAGGCTAGGAGGGAGGACATAGCTAGGATTGGTGAAGCTCTATCTAAGATGACATTAGTCTTAGAGGGTATTCTGGGGGAGCTCCGTGAGCACCGTAGGATCCTAGAGGAGCATAGTAAAATCTTAGAGGAGCATAGTAGAATCCTAGAAGAGCACAGTAAAATCTTAAAAGAGCACAGTAAAATCCTAGAAGAGCATACCAAGATTCTAGAGGGGCATAGTGCTATGTTGAAGGAGCATAGTAGGATGCTGGGGGAGCTTAAAGTCATGGTTGGATCTATGGGTAGGAGGTGGGGTAGGGATTTTGAGGAAACAGTTCTAGCAATATACAAGGATGAGCTTGCACGGAGAGGGCTGGATGTAAGGTTTGTTAGGAGATTCTCCTACGTTGATGTTGATGGTAGGTTTGGCTTGAAGGGCAATGTGTACGAATTCGATGTAGTCATTGAAGGTGACGGTGTCACGGTCATAGAGGTTAAATCGAGAGCTACAAGGGATGACGTAGTGTGGTTCTACGAGAAGGTTAGAAGGGTTGAAAGCCTACTAGGTAACGTTAAGAGGCTTCTAGTAGTAGCTGTTAACATAGACAAAGAGGCCCTAGAGAGGGCACAGGAGCTCGGGATAGACACTATCTACGGTGCAGTGATAGAATAGCATGTCCAACTATAATCCCTCCATGTCCCCCACTTCCCATGAGAAGAACGGGGTCTTGAGTGAGGTAAATGGTAAGGTTAAAGGGAGCTTAGAACTAATCTTTAAGGAAGACGCTAATTACAAGGGTAGGATCGAGTTCTCCTCCAGGAATAGGATTAGTGGGATTTCAAGGTTAATCAAATCCCCCTATGGTGGTAACTCTATGGCTACAGTCTATGGGCTTAAAGGTTCTAGCGAGCCCAGGGGGTACTTAGGGGCTCTTATTTGTAATGAGTTAGCTATTTTAGCTTTAGAGATCTAGTTTACCTTAGTGGAGTTATGTGGTGGATGAGGGGATGCTTAGGTCTAGTCAGTATATCACGGTTGTTGTCGAGAACGGTAGGGTCAATGTTGCTGGTAGGGTTTACGAGTCTAACCACGTCATGCTTGTTGGGGCTTCCAGCCTCTCAGCCTCTATAGGCTACGGCTCTCTAAGGGCTGAGGCTGTGTTCCCATTGGAGTCTCAGGTTGAATCTACGTCAGAGGATGTTGTTAAGGTTCAAGCTCCAGAGTCTAGGTTTGAGGTTGACACGCTGGGTAGTAGTATCCAGGAGGTTAGGAGGGAGGATAGCAGTGTTACCTTGAGAGGCCACATTGTGTCTATAAAGTTCGAGAGTGACGACGAGTACAACGATATAGTGGTGAAGGTGCCGAAGTACAGGAAGCTTAGGGCTAAGAGGGTTGAAGTGAGATCTAGTAAGAAGACCACGTTGAATGTCATGACAGCACCATTCACAATAGGAGTTCTAACAGCCTACGATGCAACATGCACTGTAAGGAGCGAGGAGGACAGCATAGTCATAGAGATAAGGTAACATCTTTTAAAACGCTAGAACCCCTCCTACCCCCTGGTTGCCCCGGGATGGGTAATGGTGGTAGGCTAACCTTAAACGATTGGCTGTTGAACTTATCAACGCTACTCTACGTAGTATCACTCCTAGGTGTAGCACCGTACCTGCCTAGGTACGCTATAAGCCTTGGTGCAAGCGAGCTTGAGGTCTCGATGCTTGCTACAAGCTATGCTATAACAGCTGTAGCTTTAAGGTTCGCTGTTGGGGGTTTGAATGATAGGGGTTATGCTGGGGTTCTAATGGTGCTAGGTGGTCTTCTAAACGCACTCTCCCTAACCCTCTACTCCATATCGGAGAGCCTCAGTATGCTCTATGCTGGAAGGCTCCTACAGGGGGTTTCTGTAGCTCTATTCATACCAGCATCCCTGTACTCAGCTAGCGTGACGGGTGCTAGAGCTCAAAGGGTTATAGTTTGGAGGAGCACCATGTGGGGTTTAGGTTCTGTCCTAGGGCCAGCAGTGCTAGGCCTAACATTGCAAAGGCTATCATGGCAGCCTATGTTCTACCTAGCGGCAGCCACATCAGCCCTATCAGCACTCCTAGCCATACAATTCAAGCCTGAGAGGTTTGAAGCCGGGGATGGGGGGTCGATTCTAACGAGGCCGTTCGTGCTAGCATCACTAACACTACTCACGTACGTCATAGCATACCAGTCGCTAACATACTTCCTACCATCACTCCACGAGGTGGAAGGGTTACCAACAGCGGAGACAGCAGCCTTCTTCACGGTAATGGCCCTAGCTAACCTAGCATCGAGAACAGCACTATCGATAGCAGGCGAATTCAACCCAGGGAACACGGCACTAGCAGGGGTGGTAGCTAGCATAGCCGGCTACACCATAGTCACATTAAAGCCAGAAGGGCTGGAAGCCTTGGTAGCGGCAACACTAGTAGGGCTAGGGCTAGGACTACTATTCCCATCACTCCAGGTAATATCACTACTAGGGGTACCAAGACAGAGGAGGGGGATGGCGTCAAG
>JAPYWV010000055.1 GCA_028276165.1 Acidilobaceae archaeon | reverse complement strand
TCGAGTTCGAGAAAGCTGTTGAAGAATCCATTGCATGGAGTTGAAAGTCAGACATAGCGTACGCAGAGATAAGGAGGAGGATGACGAATGAATCCATTGCATGGAGTTGAAAGTTGATAAGACGTTAATCCAACTAGCCCACACTATGTTTTTACGAATCCATTGCATGGAGTTGAAAGGGCATATAGCCTTCGTTGATTGGTGGAATTGTGCTAGCTTGTGAATCCATTGCATGGAGTTGAAAGCTGCACCGTCCTAACGAAGTCCTCGAATGTGGCTAGGAACTGGAATCCATTGCATGGAGTTGAAAGTATGGCTGGCCTGATGTGCCTCTTACACTCCTCCACCATTAACGAATCCATTGCATGGAGTTGAAAGCAAGCTAGGACAGCAAGATGGTTGGGCACAGTAGCACCAGCCGGGAATCCATTGCATGGAGTTGAAAGTGTATTCGGGGTAGATGTATGCGATGTTTACCGCGAAGTCTCGAATCCATTGCATGGAGTTGAAAGCGCCCACCCTGCGGAGCTCCGACTCCCCGTCTCCAAGCAGTTCAGGAATCCATTGCATGGAGTTGAAAGTCTAAGCGGCTCCTGGGCTTTACGTAGGCTGGAGTCGAATCCATTACATGGAGTTGAAAGTGGATAATGGGCTTAGCTAGTCTTAGGGCTTCGATTAGCCAGAATCCACTACATGGAGTTGAAAGAGGTCGTCTAAATCCCTAAGGCCTAACGCATCTCTAAAGAAGAATCCATCACATGGAGTTGAAAGTAAAACACACATCCACAAACCCCCATATACACCCTTCAACCTCATGAATCCATCACATGGAGTTGAAAGGTAATGTTAACTTTGAAGCCTTGGAATTTAAGAATCCATTCAATGGGATTGAAAGCTAGGGTTCCTTCATCTTCTCAATAAAAGCTATTATGGCATCAATGGTTGAAGCTTTTCCTTCTTTGCACATTACGTAGTTTATTTTACCTTTACGTAGAGTTTAACTTTGAGGAGTGGTTGTTCAATCTCAGCGTACTCCCTCCCATCCTCCTTTATAGCATTAACCTTAAAACCGTAGAACTTAAGCTTTCTAACGATGTTATCGAGTGTTATCTCTTCCTCGACAACTGCACTCCCTTTACTTAGAGAGTTTTTCCAATGCCTTGCTGGCGATGGGGGTCAGTTATCTTTGTACTCCTCTGCGAGCTTTTTAAGGATGGCTTCTAGGAGCCATGTGATGTTAACGTTTCTAGCGTATCCAACTATATCAGCCCATTCCTCGCTTGATAGGAAGTCTGCGATCCTCCTGGGGTCGTCGTCGAAAAACGCTGAAGCTGAACTTATCCTCGGCTCTAGCAAATCTAACCTCTAAATCCTCCATAACACTAGCGCTAATCTTACCTGAAGACTCGGAGATAACCTTATTAACAATCTGTCTGAGAAAATCCTTCCTAGCAGAGCATATGCTCAATCTGAGGCACCCTCGTTGTTGTGTGTGCTAGGAACCCTAGAGTATAGTTGTGTAGCTATATACGGTGTGCTTGTTCCAGCGCTGGGGGTTAGAGGGGTTGTCTAGGCTATCTTCGCAACTCTTAGTATCCATTGTCTTGTGTTTTAGAGGTATTCCCATATCCCTTTGCCTCTGTAGTTGTAGATTATTGTTTTGGTTGCTGTTACGTACTCTATGCTGTATCCTATTCCTTCCCTCCCTATGCCTGAGTCTTTTCTGCCTCCGAATGGGTAGTAGCCTATCCCGTGTCTTGGGTACTCGTTCACATATATTGCTCCCACCTCGAGGAACCTTATGAGCTTCCTAATCTTGTCTATGTCCTTCCCGAATATCGCTGCGTCGAGCCCGTACCTTCTGCCGTTCGCTATCTCTATGGCCTCGTCTAGGTCCCTGAACTTGTATATCAGTGCTACTGGTGCGAAGACCTCGTCTCTGTAGAGTTTCAGTAGCTTCAGTACATGCCTGTCTGTAACCTCCACCAGTGTTGGTTCTACGTAGTTGCCTCCAAGCCTCCTACCACCGTACAGTATTTTGCAACCGTACCTCAAGGCCTCCTCAACGGCCTCCATCATCTCGTTCACAGCACTCTCATCTATGAGTGGGCCCATGTCTGTACCCTCCTCCCTGGGATCGCCGACTTTTATCCTTGAGAGCTCCTCCACGAGAGCCTTCTTGAAATCCTCGTATATGGGCTCCTCGACTAGGACTAGTTTTATCGCATCACACCTCTGCCCGCTATAGCTTGAGATGCCCATCGCTATCTTCTGAGCTGCAACCCCTATGTCCGCGTCTGCCAGGACTATTGCTGGATCCCCGCCCCCAAGCTCCATTATGAACTGTTTTATACCAGCATTCTTTATGACCTCAAGCCCGGTCCTAGTGCTACCAGTCAAGCTTATAACATGTATCCTCCTATCAGCCACTACCTTCGACGCATCCCTCCCGGGTATCGTTAGGAGGGCTATCGCATCCCTCGGGAACCCGGCTTCGACAGCAACCTTAACGAACATTATGGAGGCTATGGGGTCGAGTGATGGCGGTTTAACTAGGAAGGCGTTACCCGGTATAACGCTGTACACGAACTTGTTAACAGTGTCGAAGAGGGGGTAGTTGAAGGGTATTATCGCTAGGACTACACCGTAAGGCTCCCTCCTAACTATAGCCTCGCTCTCAAGCGTGTGAGAGCTCCAATCCCCGGGTATGTAGTCCCCCTCAAGCCTCCTGAGATCGAGGGAGGCCTTCCTAAGCCTATCAATGCTAGCCTCGACCTCGCTCACAGCATGCTTGATCGGTTTACCAGCATCAACTATGAGTGTTTCAACAAACTCCCTCTTATGCTCCTCCATTAGATCGGCAATCCTCTCTATAATCCTAAGCCTCCTCTCCCCAGGGATATTCCTTATACTCCACCTACCCTTACTGTAGACGAGCTCCAAACCCCTATCGACTGCATCCCAGTCTGGGACCGAGACCTTGGCTATAAGGGAGTCGTCGATAGGACTCCTAACGTTAATCCTACCCGGGAACTCGAGCCAGGAGCCGTCGATGAATGTCTTGAAAACAGGGATGCCATCCTCAAACCTGTATACGTCCTTGAAGAACTCGTCCTCCAAGGGTAGCCTAGCAGGCTTCACACCCAACACCTCGAAGCTTAAAGTAGGGGGCCCCAAAGCTAATATACCCTCTAGGAGGTTGTTTTTTAGAGTTAAAGCACCCAGACCCCTCCGGGGGCAGCCTGGTTTGGAGGTTAAGCTTGTCGTCGAGGCTTCCAGGAGTAGGAGGGGCTTGCATGTGGAGAGGAAGCTGGCGTTCATTGTCAGCCGTGGTGAGCTCATAGAGGTTAGGGGTGGTGGTGAGCCTGTTAAACCAACGTATAGTAGGGGTGAGGCTAGGCTCTACAGGGTCAACCTAAAGCCTGGGGAGCTAGCTGTACAGGTTAGGCTTGTTAGGGGTCTCAGGGGTAGGGTTAAGGGGTACATTGCTGTCTACGATAGCAGTGGGGTTGAGGTGTACAGGGCTGTTGTTAGGAAGCTTAAGGTTAGGCCTTCAAGGGGGGATAGGGGCTACCACTGGGTTGTAGAGAGGGTTGTGGAGAAGCTTGGTTTAGCGAAGTACCTTAAGAAGTATAAGCTTGGCGAGGCGAAGGCTAAGCCTGGGGGTTCGAAGGGGTAACAGCTTGCCATGGAGCTCGGGGGCCCGGTGGGGTTCATAGTAAACCCCCTTGCCGGCATAGGTGGGAGGCTTGGGTTTAAGGGTAGTGATGGCGCCTACGCTATAAGAGCTCTGGCAATGGGGGCGCCCCTTGTCTCGCCGGGGAGGGCTAGGAGCTTCCTTGAAGCACTCCCGGTGGGTGTTAGGATTGTAACGCCACCTGGCTTGATGGGCTTCGACAACGTTAGGGGTACGCGTCACGAGCCTTACACTACTGTGATCAACTGTGTTTCACCAAGGGTATGGCCTACCACTGCTTTCGATACGAGGAGGTGCTCTAAGGCCATGGTGGATCACGGTGTTAGGCTACTAGTGTTCGTTGGGGGTGATGGGACTGCTAGGGATGTACTCGATAGTGTTGACGAGAGGATCCCAGCCCTCGGGGTCCCGGCTGGTGTTAAGGTTTACAGCTCCGTGTTCGCTGTAAACCCTAGGGCTGCAGCACTGGTAACAGTGAGGTTCCTTGAGGGTAGGGCTGGTGTTGCTAGAAGGGAGGTCTTGGACGTTGACGAGGATGAGTTTAGAGGTGGGAGGCTTAAGGTTAAACTCTACGGGTACCTCCTGGTTCCAGTCGACGAGCTAATCGTGGAGGGTGGTAAGACTGCTTTCACAGCCGGAGAGGATGAGGAGCTAGAGGCTATAGCCGGCTACGTGGTGGAGATCATGGAGCCGGATACCCTTTACATACTGGGGCCTGGTAGGACTGTAGAGTGGATCGCGAGGAAGCTTGGGGTCGAGAAGACACCGTTAGGCGTAGACGCGGTGTACAATGGGAGGCTTGTGGGGAGGGATCTAGACGAGAGGGGGTTGCTGGAGCTCCTAGAGAGGTACCCCAAGGCTAAGATAGTAGTCTCACCCATAGGAAGACAGGGGTTCATACTGGGAAGGGGGAATCAGCAGATAAGCCCACAGGTTATAAGGAGGGTTGGGCCCAGGAACATAATAGTTGTCGCTACGAGATCCAAGCTGCAGACATTCAAAACATTGAAGGTGGACACGGGGGATGAGGAGCTGGATAGAGAGTTAAGCGGCTACATAAGGGTGATAGTGGGGTACAATAGGGAGGTCGTGAAGCCGGTAGAAGCTATAGTGTAGGGCCCGGTATTTAAGCTCCACCCTCCAGGCCTCATGGGGGGCTGGGTGTGGTTGATGTAGCCATCTACGGTTTAGGGGTTGCCGGCGCCACCCTAGCATACCTCGCCTCTAGGGCTGGGTTTAAGGTTGTAGGCTTGGACATGTCACCCGTGTACAGGAAGGCTTGTGGTGATGTTGTAACCCTTAGGGGGTACACGTGGGAGCTCTTGAGGGCCACTGGTAGTTTGTTAAACATTGTTAGGAGGTTTGAGGTTAGGGTTGGCGGTGTTGAGGTAGCATACCTAGACCTGGGGCCCGTGTGGGCTATGGTTGATAAGCCTAAGCTCGTTAACACCCTTAGGTCTATGGCGGTGGTTGAGGGGGCGAGGGTTACGGTGGGTAAGGGTGTACCGGGGGCTGGTGTAGCTAGCATAGTCGTGGACGCTAGGGGCCCCTACGCTCACAACCCCGGGGGCTCGGTGCTAACGGTTAGGCTTATCGCTAAAGCCAGGTGGGAGGACGATCTAGCCCTACTGGACTTCGACCCAGCTAACATAGGGTTCTACTGGGTATTCCCCCTGGGTGACGGTAGGGTTAACATGGGCTCGGGCTTCAAGAGGGTTGGTGACGGTAGCCTACTGAAGCTACTAACGTTAAGGTACTACAGGAGGCTCGCGGGAGAGGACCCTGTAGTCTTAGACGTTAGGGGGGCTCCGGTAGCCGTGGAAGCCCCAGTTAGGCTTGTGGAGAACGGGGTCTACAGGGTTGGCGAGGCCGCAGGCTTGGTCAGCAGCACGTCTGGCGAGGGTAACAGGTACGCTATCCACAGCGCCATAGCACTAGCAAGAGCCATAAGCCAGGGTAGGGGCGTGGATGGCTACAGAGAGCTCCTAGGAGGAGTCCTAGACGAGGTAACCCTTTCAAGGCTACTCCTAAGGCTAGTCGAAAAACTGGACCCGAGGGCTTCAACCAAGCTACTAGAAAGCCTACCACGGGAATTCTGGGCCTACTACTTCAAAGGAAGGCTTACCAGGAGTACCCTAGCGAGGATAGCCAGAGGAGAGCCCTATACCCTAATCCTAAGCATCCTAAGAGGCCTGTCTACAGCATAACATTAAACCCCAGCCCCAACTCCTACGTCAAGTGCCCTTGAAGAGCTGGATTTCGAACCAACCAGGCTCACGGTCTTACCCCTCCAGGTGGGGGTTACAGTTTCCAGCATCTCACCCGAGCCCAGGGCTACGTTGTTCTCTGAGCTCCCGAAGGCGGGGTCTCCGACCCTCAACCTCTAAGCTCTAGGTTTCAGGAGAAACTTCATCATTACATCTGGTAGCATGTTACTTATAGTTTAAAAGCCTATCGTCTAACCGTGGATACGTGGCGGTGTGATAGTTGTCTGGAGGTGTCGGGAGCTCCGGTGTCGATGTAACTCGTCTTAGTAAGCTTCTTGCAGGTGTTCTCCACGAGGTTTTAAGGCATAGGGTTTCCGTTGATGTTGCTTTTAAGAGGGTTTGTGGTGGTTGGTGTGCTTCTGGTGTTGATGAGAGGGAGCTCTTGTACGATGCTGCTAGGAGGTTTGTTGCTGACTATGTTAAACTCCTATGCGTCTCCGGTAGGAGGAGGAGGCCTAGGGATCTTGTCAAACTCTGGCTCTCCGGCTTCGAGGAGCCCTCCGAGCCCCATTGTAGGCTTTCTGTGCCCAGGTGGCTCTACGATAGGCTCTACGCACTACTAGGCGATGAGGCTGCCAGGCTCTTCGAGGCTATGGGTGTTAGGGTTTGGTGGCTTAGGGTTAACACCTTGAAGGCTAGTGTTGAGAGCGTTATGAGGGATCTTGAGGGTGAGGGTGTTGTCTTCGAGGTTAGCAGGGATTACCCGTACATGTTGAGGGTACTCGAGACCCCTAAGCCTGTTAGGCTCCTAAGGGTTGTTAGGGAGTTTAAGGCTATACCACACGACATAGCATCGGCCGTCGTGGTGGAGGCTTTGAAGCCGGAGCAGGGTGATAGGATTCTCGATGCCTGCGCAGCACCCGGCATCAAGACATCGCTTATGGTGATGCTAGCAGAGGGTAGGGTTAAGGTTAAGGCTATTGATATAAGTGGGCGTAGGATAACGGTTATGAGGAAGCTTATGAGGAAGCTAGGGGTACCGGATGAAGCTGTAGAGTACATGGTGGCGGATTCAAGGAGGGTTGAGCTGAGAGAGCACTACGACAAGGCGCTCGTAGACGCCCCGTGCAGCAACACAGGCGCAATGGCCAAGGATCCGGCGTTGAGGGTAACGGTGACACCTGGGAAGGTGGAGTACTACAGCAGGATACAGAGGGAGATACTAGCGAACATAGCCAGGTACGCTAGCAGGATAACGTACGCAACATGCTCAATACTACCAGAGGAGGGGGAGGAGGTTGTGGAGGCAATGCTAGACAGGGTTAAACTGGAGAAACCACAGGTGAGGATGTGCGGGGAGCCATACAAAGGCTACAGGGTATCACAGCAAGCATGCAGATTGTACCCGCACGTACACGGAAGCGAGGGGTTCTTCATAGCTAACATGGAGACAGGCTAGAACACATTGTAAACCCCCCGGTTTACGTTGTACCGCGTGCCCCCCGATCTCACGTATGCGGATCTCGTCCTCGTAGCCTCCCAAGCCTGGGGTAGGGCGGGGTTCCAGCCTAGCCTACCACCTACTCCATTTTATTACTTTTATACTCCCTCTGATGCCACGTCGAGGTGGTGTAGGTTATGAGTGGAGCTCTCGCTAGGAGGATTGCGGAGTGGGTTGTGGGGTTCTCTCTCAGCGATGTTGGGGCTAACGTTGTCCTGGAGGCTAAGAAGAGGTTTGTTGACACAATCGCTGTAGCCCTTGGGGCTTTCTGGGAGGAGCCTGTGGTTATAGCAAGGTGGGTTGCTGAGTCCACTGCTGGCTCCAGGCTTCCAGCCACCGTTTGGGGTACCGGTGTGAGGGCCGCCTTCGATCACGCCGCCTTCGCTAACGGTTGTGCTGTTAGATACCTTGACTTCAACGACACCTACCTATCCAAGGAGGCCTTACACCCAAGTGATATGATACCAGCTCTTGTGGCTGCAGCCGAGATATCAGATGCTGATGGTGCGAGGTTTCTTGAGGGGATGCTTGTGGCCTACGATGTTGCAGCCAGGCTTGCTGACGCCTACAGCGTTAGGGGTAGGGGTTGGGATCACGTAACGTACATCGCCATAGCCACGGCAGCGGGTGCATCCAAGATACTAGGCTTGGATACCACCAGGACAGAGCACGCTATAAACATTGCGACAACGATAGCCCCGGCTCTCAGGCAGACGAGGGCTGGTGAGATTAGCATGTGGAAGGCCTGTGCCGCCTCCAACGCTGCAAGAGATGGGCTGCTAGCAGCAGTCCTAGCATCCAAGGGTATGACCGGGCCTTCGCCCGTATTCGAGGGTAAATTCGGGTTCTTCAAGGTCGTAGCTGGGGGTGAGGCTTTCGACCTAGACTTCACAGGGCCCCCTAAGGTGCTGGAGACTAGCATAAAGTACTGGCCCGTGGAATACCACTCGATGAGCGCTGTAGAGGCCGCGCTGAGGATAAGGGAGAAGGCTGGGCCCCTAAAGCCCGAGGACATAGAGGAGGTTACCGTTAAGACCTTCACCGTAAGCTACAGGATAATAGTTGAGGATCCGGAGAAGTGGGATCCTAAGACCAGGGAGACTGCCGACCACAGCCTCCCCTACATAGTCGCAGTAGCACTACTAGACGGCAGGGTCTGGGTTGACACGTTTAAGCCGGAGAGGGTTCTAGCGGATGACGTTAGGAGGGTTATGAGGAGGATGAAGGTTGAGGTTGACCCGGAGTATGATAAGATCTACCCGGAGGGGATACCCAACAGGGTGAGGGTTAAGACCGTTGACGGTAGGGTTTACGAGGAGGAGTCGGTATACCCGCCAGGCCACTACAAGAACATGCTTAGCGTAGAGCAGGTTGAGGAGAAGTTCTGGAAGCTCGCTAGGGGGCTTGTCGACGAGGGTAGAGCGTCGAGGTTCCTAAGCGAGGCTTGGAGGCTTGAGAGTGTAAGCGATATGGGTAGGCTTGTGAGGATGCTCGTTGTCAGGGGCTAACGCCTCCTCTCCCTCTTTTTAATAACAGGTAACTCCTCCCTCCTAACCCTTGATACCAGGAGGCCCCCAGTGAAGCCTAGCACTAGGCCTAGGGCTAGTAGCCCTAGGGAGATCATGTTCTGCCTTGAAACCTGTGCTTGCAGGCGTTCAATCTGGTCGTTTTTTATCGATATCTCGTTCTCCCAGAAGGACTTCAGGCCTTCGAGCTCCCCAACCCTACTCTTAAGCCTTGATATGTTCCCTTCGAGCTCCCTAATCCTATCCTGTAGTGGTTTAGTTAGGTTCCTCAGGTGATCCTCTACGTTGGATAGGCCTATTATCTGGCTTAGCACGCCACTGTTAGCGACTATGGCTGCGGGCTCCAGCCCAGCCTGGACTAAGACCGCTGGCTCCCTGTACACGTAGGCTACGTTAAACCTAAGCTCGAAGGACTCCCCAGGCTTTAGGGTTACAGGCTCCGCTATGAGTTTTAGTAGCACGGAGGTGTCAATGCTCACATTCCCAGCCTTAACCCCAACGTGGTAGACCACAGTGTACGATAGCGGTTGTAGGGGTTTGAAGCCTGCTAGGTAGAGTATGCTAGTCCTATCACTAACATTAGCAAGCCTCACTAGGGTTACAGCCTCGAGGCTGAAGGCCCTCACTGGATCCCCTGGCTCCACGTCAGCCGTCCCACCGAGGTAGCCTAGGCCTGTGTCTGCAAGCGATAGAATCCAGTTACCCGGGGAGCCGTCGTCTACAACGAGTACCACCTCAGGGCCCCCATGGGGGCCCTTGAGGGTTACAGTCTCGTTGGAGGGGTTGTGGAAGGTTATGGTGTACTCTATCGAGGGGCTCCATATCCTAGCTTTGATGACAGCCCTCACGGTGAGAGGGCTTACGTCGACCAGGGCCTCGTTGCTGGGTGTAGCCTCGATTGATAGTAGGTCGGTGGTGTTAGCTACGACCCTGTAGCTCCACGGCTTGAAGGCTAGGGTTGAGAGTGGTATCCTAGCAGTTAAACCCTCGTACGTGAACTCGTAGTAGCTAGTCCTGTTGACGTAGGCGTTAAGGAGTATCGATGGTAGCAGGGAGCCTATCTTCAGGAGCTCAACCCTACTACCATTGGGTAGGATCACGTTCCAACTTGATATCGAGATACCCCTGTTGAAGTCCAGCTTCACGGTGTAGTAGTAGTTTGAAACTGTTACAACCCCATCGCTAACACTCGCTATGACGAAGGGGGGGTTCCTCTCGGAGAGTGAGGCTAGGGGTGTGGCTAGCAGTACAAGGCATACGATGAGGGGTACCATCCTCGGCAATCCCAACCCCAACACCCCCATCTAGGTCTAACTCCACCCCTTTATAGCGTTAGGGGTTCAGCCTACGATGTTGTAGGCCGTCATAGCCCACTGGGCGAGTGCTAGGACAGCTGGTACCATTGACATGGCGATACTAGTCTCAACCACGACCCTGTAAGGCTCGGGCCCCAGGGAGCTCCTATCAGAGTACACTATCTTGTTCAGGGTCGCCGAGGCTATGGCTAGTAGTGCTAGTGTCGAGGCGTAGCCGACACCTATGAATGAGACTGTTGAAGCCACACCTAGTATCGTGGCTGTTGCGTTGACGAAACCACCTAGGACCACGAGCGGCACGTAAGCTAGGCCTGGGGCCTCTAGGAGCTCTAGGAGCTTAGCCAGCGACACTAGTGCAGTGTACGTGAGCGCTGCTTTGACAGCTACATACCAGCTTAGGGGGCTGGCTATGGTTACAGGTGGCATGCTGAGCTTAACTCCTTTGTCGAATGTGAGAGCTACGAGGATCACAGTGGTGGAGGCTAGTAGGATTAGTGTTGGTGCCTTCAGGAGCTCCTGGGGCCCGGCGAATAAGGCTATGGAGGCTATGGCTAGCGCTGTCGACCTAACCTGCATTACGCCTGCTACGAGTAGTGTGAAGAGCCTTACAGCTCTAACCCTCACCTCAACCTCCACGGGCAGGCTCCCTAGGAGTCTCGTAACACTAGCTATGGTCGCCTCACTGTTAGCTATGCTACCAAGCATTGCACCGTAGACCAGGCCCCTAGGCCCCCAGATTCTCGCTGCACCGTAGCTTACAAGGCTTACCGTTAACACTAGTAGGAAGAACAGGTAGACCCTGTAGACGTCGATCCAGGGTATGAGCTGTGAGTAGGCTGCCACTATGGGGCCTACCACCAGTGCTAGGACTGCAACCTCCATTATGGCTATGAGCTCCTCATAGCTTATAGCCCTGGCTAGGCTCACAGCGGGGGCTTTGAGGGCTAGGAGTAGTGTTGAGAGAACGCTTATCGACGCAGCCTCGATAAGCCTACCGAAGCCCGCTAGCACCCCAACCATGTAGGCTACGAGTAGGACCATGATGGTTGTAACGCCCGGAGCCCTCCTACCAGGTGTAGCTGTTAACATGTAGACTGCTAGGAACAGGGCTAAGCCTATGGTTAGGGATGAGAAGGCGATGCTCAGCACCAGGCTACTACCACCACCTATCATCGTGGATGCCACGGCTGTAAGGCAGCCGTACATGCTAACCAAACCCAGGCTCCTCACACCAGGTATACTCCCAGCCCTAGACCTGGCTCTCGTAAGCTGCATCCTCTCCCTCTCAATACCTATAAGTGCTCCACCAAGGGTTGCGGTGAGCAACCTTAAGGCGAACTCAGCGTAGCCGATAGACTCAGCCAGAGGCACCACCCCCTAGGCCCAGTTGATCCAGTATGAGTGGGAG
>JAPYWV010000158.1 GCA_028276165.1 Acidilobaceae archaeon | reverse complement strand
CTGGTAGCATCTCCCCTCCGTAGGTTTTAGCGAAGGCAACAGTCCTACTAATGGTGGCTCTAGCGTCACCTGGTATATCGGGGGCTACAACTATGTCGAAGAGGTCATCGTATCTTGAAGCGAACGAAGCGTACTCGGAGACATCCACGTGGAGCCCAAGCCTAGCCATGTGGTAAGCCCCACTATCAAGCATAACCCCCACATAAGCCCTCCTCCGGAGCTCCGCCAACCTCTCCAGTGTGACAGGCTTAAGCTTGAAGGTGGAGTAAGATATGAGTATGAATGTGGGGAGCTCTCTGGAGAGCCTCACCAGAGCTTCAACCTTAGCCCTAGATAGATCGGGCATTACAAGGTAAACCTCAATATCCACGCGTGGAACCCCTAGGATGTTTACTAGAGGGGGCTCTTAATCTGGTGAGCTCTAGAGGTAGGGATGCCAGGTTCATACTATACGAGGTTCTAACGGGGTCCAAATGGCATAAGTCAAGGGTTGCAGGAAGCATAATAGACCTTCTAGACACATCAGACTACCTAACCTTCGAATGTCAGAAGGCCCGGTGGATGGCGCAGGTGCTCGAGGGATTGGAGGCTAACGGGGAGGGGTTACTCCAGGCTGGAGAGGCTCCTATTAAACCTCGGCTTAACGCTCGACGATATACAACGGCAACCTGACCCCCTTGGCGTTAAAACGCTGTTAGATGGTAGGATTAGGCAACTCCACGCTGAGCATTGGAGGAGGGTTAGGCGTTACGAGGAGGCTGTGAAGGGTGGGTTGTGATGTTTACCGATGGCCCCCTCCCCGCATCCCAGGCGAAACGAATATAAGGCTGGGTCGGTTGCGAGTAGGGGGTGGAGAGGTAGCCGGTGCGGGGAGGGAGCTCCGAGGAACCCACCGGAGCCGAGGCCCCCCGGCCCTGAAACGGTGATGCCCCAAGCATGGGGAATCCGAAAGGGAGATGAGGAGTGCGCGTCCGAGCGGAGATCCGACAAACCGCTCGGGGGAGGCGTTAAGCCTCCCGGGGATGCGGGGAGGGGGTCACAAGGTAGACTTCCACACCTGTATAACCCCTCCTATGAGTGTTTATTGTAGAAGGGTTCTTAACCTAGAGCACTCTAAACATTTAAAACGCGCTCACCAGGCCCCTATTCACCTTATAAGCTTCTGAAGTGTAAGCTTATCACCCACCCTGTAGTGTCCCCTCTTTAGCACAGTATAGGCTGTTGCTCTAGCTAGCTCCATGCAGAGCCCCACCCCCCATCTTAGTGGTTTCGCCTTATCCCCGGTTACCTCGAATAGGTAAGCTGTATCCATCCTATGTTTCACCTCTAAATCCTCTGATAGCTCTGCCTCCACATACTCCCTCAACTCTCCCCCCACCATCCTGGAGAGTACGTGGAGGAAGAACTCGTGTAACACTAATGCTGCTGAGACGCACTGCCCCGGTAGTGTTACCACAGGCCTCCCCTCTACAACCGCCACACCCCCCCTCTTCAGGATGCTTGCTGAAACCCCTGGGAATAGCAGGTTACCTACCTCGGCTAACACCCTCTTAACGTTATCCGTGCCACCGACGGAAGCTCCACCTATTGTTAGGAGAGCGTCTAGACCCCCTATGCTCTCCTCGATAACCCTTCTAATCTCTGTAGCGTTATCGGCTACAACGCCTAAGTATGTTGTTTCAGTGAACCTCAGAAGCCCCATGATCATGGGCGCTATGCTATCCACCACGGGCTTCCCCCTAGGATTGTCGAAAGGATCAATTTCATCTCCCACGCTTAGTACACCGACCCTAACCTTATAGACGGGGATCTCTGTGAAGCCTAGCATCATGAGCACTGTAACCTTGTAAGGTGATATGACCTCCCCGATCCTAACGACAGTAGACCCCTCTGCTACAACCTCCCCAACATGCATGATATCCTTACCATGCTTTAAAGGCTCAAGAGGCTTAATGTATCCACCCTCAACCCTCGTAGCCTCAACCCTTGATATGGCCTCAGCACCTATAGGTACGGGGGCTCCCATGTGGACGTAGTAGGACTCACCAGGTCTCAACTCCGGGGGGTCATCCCCAGGCTTAACCTCACCAGCCACCCTCAGCCACTCGTAGGATCTAAGGTCATCTATTCTAACAGCGTAACCATCCATAGCAGCTAGAGGCCTATCAGGTATACTCCTCCTAGCGACTATGTTGGAAGCGGAGATCCTCCAGTAAGCCCTGTAGACGGGCACCACGTCTACCTGGGGTCTCTTAAACGTTGAAGCCTCTATGAGCTCGTGGGCCTTCTCAAGTGTTACCAGCTTATGTAAAGCCATGGTAGACTCCTAGCTAGATAGCTCCTAGCTGAGGCTAATAGCTTAGCATATTCCACGTGCTACTTCAAGCCACTACTGCTTCAAAACCCTAACCCTCCCTCTTACCGTTAAAAACCTATCTATGTTGTGGATTGCGTTTACAAGCTCTACTCTGAAGGAAGCAGGGTTCCTTCCAGCCCTAGACTCTGCTAT
>JAPYWV010000155.1 GCA_028276165.1 Acidilobaceae archaeon | reverse complement strand
TACCTCGACTTTAGCGCCACGTGATGCTAGGTGTCTAGCTGCAACAATACCATCACCACCGTTACCACCCCTACCAGCGTAGACTACGACCCTCCTACCCCTAACGTCGCCTAGAAGGCATTGTACAGCGTCGGCCACAGCCCTCCCAGCATTCTCCATGAGCTTTAGCAGGTTAACACCCCACCACACGCTATTAACCTCCCAAGCCCTCATATCCTCGACTCTAACAGCCTCGCTAGGCGAGGCATCCCTAAGACCGGGGCATTGTATCAAAGCTTTAGCCCAATGCTAACCCTGTACGTACTTAAACTTAAATCCTCCCATGTAGGATCTGGATGTAAGGGGAACGGGTGTTCTCCATGGCCTCCCGGTTGGTGGAGGTTCCAGAGATACCGGTGGTTGAAAGGGTAACTCTCCCCGCAAAGGAGACAGCTGTTATAGTGGTTGATATGCAGAATGACTTTGTAAAACCTGGTGGTAAGCTTGTAGTACCAACAGCTCTCAAGACAGTAGAGCCTATAAGGAGGTTGCTCGAGAGAGCTAGAGCCAGAGGTGTTAGGGTTTTCTACACACAGGATACACACTACGAGGGGGATCCTGAGTTCAGCATATGGGGTGAGCATGCAAGGTACGGGACTTGGGGTTGGCAGATTGTAGATGAGCTTAAGCCCGTTGAGGGTGTAGACATTGTTGTCATGAAAACCCGCTATGACGGGTTCTACGGGACACCACTGGAGGATCTCCTCAGGGTGTACTCTATAAGGAATGTTGTTGTAACGGGTACAGTGGCTAACATATGCGTTCTCCACACTGCTGCTAGTGCAGCTCTTAGATGGTATAAGGTGTACGTGCCCATGGACGCTATAAGTGCTTTGAACGACTTCGACTACTACGCTGCCCTAAGGCAGATAAGCTTCCTCTACAAGGGTGTTATTGTGAGGAGCTCTGATGGGGTTGAGTTCTCTTAAAACACTCACCTGGTATCCTGAATGATACACTCTCGTAGCCTGGAACCCTCACACCCTTTCTAACCCTTATGACCGCGGTGGAGCCCCTAACCTCTATCGACCCGGGCGACTCGATTCTAAGGATCTCACCACACTCTAGAACCCAGTAGACTGTGTAGTCGTACTCTGCCACAGCTTCACCGTAGAAGTTCTCGTAGGTGTTAACACCAGGTCTTGGGGTGAACGGGATCTGGACTATGAATATAGCGGAGGACCTACTCCGAACCCCCCTAACGTCTATGAAAGCATCTACAACCCTAGCTTTAACCTCAACACCGTTAACGATAATCCTCTCCTCATCCATAAGCCTCTGCATCTCAAACCTAAGCCTCTCACACTCATCCTCAACCCTAACACCACCAACCCTCAACAACCTCCAGTACTCACCACCAGGATCCCGGTAGTCGAAGACAATAGTGTACCATATAACACCACTAAGGGAGACATGGAAGAAACCCTCACCGTAAACAGGGGTCACCTCAACCCTAGACAAGAGCTCAAACCCAGGAAATGTTTAGAGAGCATTAGTAGCTATAAATACCTTGAAGCCCAACCCCCGGGGTTGAGCTAGGCTGGGTTAACGTTCATAAGGTGACCCCCATGGCCAGGGCTTACGCCTCGGGTTTCGGAGGTGCTGTAGCTTCTGAGGAGCCCCTAGCATCATATGCTGGAGCTCGCATCCTAGAGGCTGGTGGTAATGCTGTTGATGCATCCATAGCTGTAAGCTTCACCCTCTCAACTTTAATTCCGCATCTTGGCGGTGTTGGCGGTGACTTCTTCGCACTCATAGTAACCCCCGATGGCCGTGTTGAAGCTTTAAACGGTTCAGGTCAATCACCTAGAGGGCTTACGTTAGAGCTCCTGGAGGGGAGGGGGTTTAGGATGGTTCCCGAGAGGGGGCCTCTCTCCATAGTTGTTCCAGGCATGGTTGGAGCTCTCTACGAGATGTGGAGGCGCTATGGTACCATGGAGTGGTCTAAGCTACTAGAGACCCCCGTAAGGTTGGCTCGTGAAGGGTTCCCAGCACCTCCTAGCCTTGTTAACGCTGTTAAGCTCTACTCTGGAGTGCTAAGCCTCGATGAGGGTTCAAGGCTAACATACCTAAACCCTCCCCCCGAGCTCTGGAAGCCCTATAGGTTTGAGGGTCTGGCTAGGTTGCTGGAGGAGGTAGCCCTAGACCCTAGATCCATGTATGAGGGTGAGATAGCGGAGGCCGTAGCAGGCTATGTGAAGAGTAGGGGTGGGCTGCTGGAGGTTGAGGACATGAAATCCTATAGGCCTGAGTGGGTTGAGCCGTTGAAGGCGCAATACAGGGGCTGGACCCTCTACGAGATACCACCGAACAGCCAGGGTGTTACAACACTACACATACTCAAGCTCCTTGAGGAGAGGGGGGTTGCCGGGGGCCCACGTGGCATAGGTAGGTTTAAGAGCATAGCCGAGGTAGCAATACCATGTTATAGGTGGAGGGATTTAAACCTAGGGGATCCAAGGTACATGAGGGTTAGCTTCGAGGAGCTCCTAAGCCCCAGGGTTCTAGGTGAGATAAAGAGCA
>JAPYWV010000156.1 GCA_028276165.1 Acidilobaceae archaeon | reverse complement strand
GGTTTCTAGAGCCTCTATTGTCTCCGGGTTGAGGGTGCCTGTTATGGGTCCTTTGTAGAAGCCTAGTTTTGCTAGTGCTTTTTGAACTGTCTCAGCTACATCTGCAAGCTCTACCACGTCGTTTGGATCCTCTCTTGTCAAAACCGTTATCTCCCATATCTTGAAGAGCCTCTCTAGCTCCCTCACTGGATCAGGGTGGTCGTCGACTCTTAGGTCTACGTATTTACCAACACCCTCCTCACATCCACCGTAGCCACCGCAGGGTCTAACGACTATTATGGCTGCACTCTGCCTACCCCTCCTATCCCCACCAGCCCTATCACCTGCCTTGAGCGCAGCTAGTATCCTGTCAACGAGCTCCCCTCGTGTGCTCTCGAAAGCCTTGGCCATCTCCTCTAGGACATGGGGCCCCGCTATTATGTTTCCTAAAACGACGAAACCCTCGCCTACAATGTGCCCAGCGTACTCCACACACTCTCTCCCCGTAAAAGCGTATGCTTCACCTCTAGCATTCACAACACCAACCTGCCTCAACTCCCTCCTAGGATCACCGTGGAGAACAGCTTCAACAGCCCTCCTAGGGCTGAAGCCGTGCTCAAGCAAGCTTAGTATAAGAGGCCCGAACCTAACATTAGCCCATGACTGGGTTGCAACACCACCAACACCAAGCTTAACCCAGGGGACTATGCTACCAGCAGCTATGAACTTAGAGGCAACACCAACACCAATATCGCCCTTCTCAACATCAACAGCAACAATAGAGTACGTCAACCAGAGGACACCATGTAAGAGCTAGAATACAAAAGCTTTTAAAACATCATCTCTAGAAGCCCTAAGCACCGGTATACAAGAGCTCTACTAGAAGCTGTTATAAACCCACCTGGCGAAGTCAACAAACCTGAACCCGTACCCTGGATGGTGCTAGATTTAGTAAAACATCAAGATGCCCGTTCTACACGAGTAGATGTAGTCTAGAGGAGCCACCCCTAGTTGAGGTTGAAAAAGGACACTGGACATCATGCTGGCTCTACAGCTAACCCCTATATTCGCTCTAGCTAGACTATATCATTGGGTATGAAGGGGGGTTTCGATTCTAGGTTCACCACCGGGACTCCAATCCAGCCAGGCTTGGTTCTATCTGTTATCTCCACCTTCTCCCCCATCTCGTCAACCTTAACCAGTATATACTTCGCCTTTGAGGCGTCCAAGCCATCGTCTTCTGACACGTAGTAGTAGACAACCGGGATCCCGTAGAGCTTGTAGAAGTCCTTGTATATTGTTTGGATAGCGTACACAACCTTACCCCTATACCTGAACCTGTAGACCGGCATAACAACCATCATGTGAGCTGTGCTAGAAGCAAGCCTAACGAGATCACCAAGACTTGAAACCCTAACAGCGACGGCCACACCAGCCTCCTCAATCAAGCCAACCAACCCACCCTTACAATGTGGAAGAAGAGCTTTAAACCCCAATCAAGAATACATAGTGTAAGTGGAGCGGGGGTGCCCGAGCCTGGTCAAAGGGGTCGGGCTGAGGACCCGATGGCGTAGGCCTGCGTGGGTTCAAATCCCACCCCCCGCACCAAACACCAGCTAGGCCACCATCAAACCCGGGTTACCAGCTGCACTAACCTCAGAAATTCCAATGTAGTGTTGACAACTCAAAATAATCACGAGAAAGCCTTAAACCCCCGGAGAGCTTCAAACCATAGACTAGAATAACCCTGCGACGTTAGAGCTCCAAAGACTGTTAGCCATGTTGAGGGGTTACTATGAGCTTAGATAGCGGAGGTTACTTTAGCCTACCTAGCTCTAAAACCCCCACTCCAACGGCTTGACTTCACCCTCTAAACACGTTGTAGCTTTAGAAGGTTGAGCTAGGAGCTCCTGAAACCAGCAATACACGGTTTTGAAGTTTAGAGCTTGCTAGGGGTTACCTCTATGGTAGCGGTAGCTCCTATTACTTCAGCCTACCTAGTAGAACCCCTATAATCCTCAAGAGTCTAAGGGAGGATGCTAGGTTAGAGGCGGCTTTTTACTATTGGAATCCTTCGATTAGAGTTTACAACCCCCATAACAGCCAGCCAAGGCCTTTGTCAATGCCTAAGGTAACATGAAGGCCTCCCTTGGAATCTCTAAAGGTAACCTCCAACCAATGACCGCACGCCATTCCATGAGCTCTAGGCAACCTTGCGAGGGAAGCCCCTAAGCTAGTGTGCTCTAAAGCTTAAAACATGGACGTGAGGGTTACTTAAAACAATATGGGCTTAAGGGCTAGCAGGCTAGGGTAACCTCCATGCTGGAGCTCCTATTAGCGTGCACTAAGACTCTAAGACGTGTTGCTAGCTACTCTATCATGCTATTAAAGTAACCCCCGAGGTTGAGGCTAGAGCTCTGGGGGATCAGAAGGCCGTGGGAGCTTAGACTGGGAGCTCCGAGGCAGAGCTGATCAAGCTCCAAGTGGAAACCCTAGAGCTCGTATCCTTGATGCTCAGGGCTGGTTAAGTTGAGCTATGCATGTTCCCCGCAAGCGTATGGAGGCTTTTAGTAGAGAACACTA
>JAPYWV010000052.1 GCA_028276165.1 Acidilobaceae archaeon | reverse complement strand
CAATCCCAGTAGTTAGTGTAAGTGAAGAGCTTACTGGAAGGTATTCCGGAGGTGGGTTTAGGAGGGTTTGAATCCTAACGACATCCATCTGCAAAAGTGTTACCGTGACTCCCCCCAATTCCTCTCATAACGGTTGAACCTATGAGGGTATTACTGAAAGATGTTAAGTCTAGTGTCTACCATGGATTAGGTTTTATCATGAGGGTGGTTAGAGCTTTAGATAACCTTAAAGATCATAGTAGAGGTTGCCTGGACGTTTAAGGATCTCAATCGCTGGGAGCCCTGAATCTGTTAGGTAACCTAGCCATTGTTAGGAGCTCCCCTCTCATGTGATAGGCTCTAGTGGATGTAGGAACAAGAAGCTCTCCACCCTCCTCAAAGTACCTGTTATTGTATCGGGTACCATGTTGGCTCTTTCAATGGTTAGAAGTCCTACCACTACGTTCTCGTCAAGCCCACTTTGACTTAACACCCTCTTAACGTTCTCCGGGATCCCGGCTATAGCTACAATCTCGTACTTTAAAACCTCACCCTCAACCTCAAACACTGGTACGATAGCCTCTACAGCTTTCACAACATGACCGGATATCGAGGTGAAACCTAGAACCCTACCGGTATACTCAACACCCACACGCTCAGCAACCATCCTATCAACTAGAGTCATTCTAGCCCCTGTATTCACGAGTGCGATCGAAGAGTAGGAACCCCTACTCCCGCTCATGTTAACCCTAGCCTTTACTAAGACCACAGGTAACCCCATGGTAGCATAGAGACTCTAAAGCTTATTAAACAAGTTCAAATACTCACAACATTAGCATTAAACCATTATATCTAGGTAGAGGGGAATATTGCCTGGGAGCTCCTGGTAACCGTAATGTTCAAGATCTAGAATCATCCCTAAGCCATTTCTAACCTTGCTTAAATAGTACTTTGAACAACCACAGGTCACTGTATGAAATCACCTAAGACACCATCGTATAGACTGTAAATCTCTAGAGATCCTCCTAGGAAGCTAAGTACCACCCCTATCCCAGGTCTATCTCAGAATCCTTAGAGTAGGATTAGACTGTGGAATCCAGAGAAATACGTGGATGCGGAGCTCCTCTAGAGACCGGAGTTAGACATCAACCATTGCTCACTTACACACTAGTGAAAATCGTATCTTGGAGATGTAAGGTGTCAAAAGGAGGGGGAATAGAATACGCAATCTTAAACTGACACAATGGTTTTGAGGAAGATGTTGTATGAGAAGTTATGGTTCAGAACTTCACCTAAGTCAGCACTTCACAGCTGCTAGGATCCTGAAAGGTGGTCTTATAGATGTGCTAAGCTGGCTGAGCACAAGTCATTTTTACCTTCCCCAATAGTTGGCAAGTGTGGGTGGTGTGGATAGGTGTGGTTAGGGAAGAGCTTCTAGTTAGAGGTGATAGGGGTTCGAGGAGGCTTACTGTTTTATTCGATAGCGGCTCCTCTAGGTCCCTTATCAAGGGTGATTTAGCAGTAGAGCTATGCACTCCGAAGAAGCTACTGATTCCAAGGGTGTTTATGGTAACAGATGGGGATAGGGTGGCCTGCGATCTCCTATGCGATCTGGTAGTAGAGATTGGAGGTAGGGAGGTTGGGGTTGAGGCCTTCCTCGTAGATAGGCTCCCAGCCCCCATGATATTCGGAGCTCTAGACATGGAAGCGTATAGGATAAAACTGGATCTGGCTAGGAGGACGCTAGATCTATCAGAGTTCACGGGATCCATGCTAGCAGTCTAAACGAAGGACTCTCTCAAACATTACTACAACTCGCACCTCCCGGACTTTCGAAGGACACTTATCACAGTATGTGATAAGGTAACCTTAATAACCTATGATGGCCATTCAAAGCCTACATAACATAACGTTAAGGTAACCTTAACGGATAACTAGGGTCTCGACGTCATGGCTATTGAGAGTTCCTAGTCAATGTCCTCCTCTACTCGGCTATTCCCACCAGATCCTTATAGTACAACCCCTTAGCGTACACTAGATATCACTAGGAGCTTTTGCCTTAAACGCTTAAATACCCTCTATACATATTCCGTAAACAGGGTTGCTTAGTGGGTCACGTGTGGGTTGATGTGGGGATATTGAACCCAATTACGGGCCAGAGGGTTGACGTTAAGGCTTTAGTTGATACTGGTGCAACATTCACAGTAGTCCCCTGGTGGGTTCACGAGAGGTTGGGCTTCATGATTGTTGGTAGGAGGGGTGTCAGAACAGCTAAAGGCTATACGGAGTTTGATGAAGGCTTCGCTCTAGTAGAGGTTAAGGGTAGGAGAGATGCAACCCCAATCCTCATATCGAAGGAGCTATCGGAGACACTAATAGGGGTTATAACACTTGAAGCTCTAGGTCTAACAGTTGACCCGATAACAGGTGAGCTTAAGGAAGTAGAAATACTCCTACTATGAAGTTCCAATTATAACGTAAGCTCTCCTGTCTACACTAAAGACTCTGGTATGCGGGGTCTCCGAGGATTGGGTTTGAGTGTTAGTGAGGTGGTTGAGAGGGTTAGGGGTGTGCTAGCCGGCAAAGTTACATTAGCGTTCCTCTACGGTGGTAGGGTTAAGGGTTACACCCTCAAGGGGGACTATGATATAGCTGTGCTCATGGAACCCACATGTGATTTGTATAGGCTGGGAGAGCTAGCTGTTGATATTGCTAGAGCCCTCGGGGTTCGAGAGGAGGACGTCGACGTAAAGTGTATCGACATGCTACCACCAGAGCACGCCCTAGAAGCCCTAGACGGGGTACCCATAGTAGTTAACAACCCAACACTAGCCTTCAACCTAAAATATAGGATGCTAGTCGAACTACTAGACCTAAAGGAGGGTATAGATGTAACCCTAAAACAGCTAGGACCTAGAGGGTACACTCATACCACCTGGTAGCAGGCTAACAAGCCCTAGAAGCAACACTACCCACGCTACTACATCATAGTACTCAAACCTCAAATCGCAACCATGAGCTCTTAGAGGCGAACCTAGTCTAGAGTGCTAGGTGCCCAACATACCTTAGCTTCCCTGTAACCGGGTCTACCTCGAGTCCAAGTGTTTCCAACGTGGTAACCCCCATCACCATGGCGTCACCTTCCTCAGCAAACACAACCTCAACGTCACCCTCATAACCCTCATAGGCTACTGTTACCACCCCAGCCTCCCTGGAAACCACCCTACCATCTATCGTTTTAAACAATCTCACCCTCCTAGGCTTAACACCGATCTCCTCAAGCACCCTCCTACTAATCCACGTGAATACTGACCCGGTATCAACTACGAGCTCAACCTCTCTACCAACGTTTGTCTCAGGATTCCTAACAAACACCTTAACCCTCGTTAAGCCCACACCCTTCCACCTCAAGAGCACCCGGTAGGGTATGATGAGATTCCAACCCTATATCCGCCTAGAACATCCTGTCTAAACAAGTGGGAACTAGCTAAACTCTTGGTAGACTCCGTCGGGTGATGTACTCAACATAGCTCCTAGATGGATGGAGCTCTAGAGGGGTTACAACTAGAACCATCTTCTCCTCGCAAGGTATACGATTAGAAGTCCTATGAGAGCGAAGAACGAGACTGTTATCAGCCTCATAGCATCCTCGTAATGGTACCATAGCCAGTCCTCCAGGTGACCTGCTAGGTAGGCCTCCCACCAGCTGACATTAGCTAGCTCAGGTCTCACCCTTACATTAGCAATAGCGGCCATCCTCCAGTAGAGTGAGAGAGCATAACCAACAAGACCTCCCAGCCCAAGACCTAGAGCATAGTACACCAGCGCTCTCACAACTCCCCCAGTTCTCCCCATACACACACCATGTATACAAATACCCACAGCTCTTATAACACCACCTTGAGTTCTACAACCATAAATACCACGTACTCATCATTAATAAGCGTTTAGGCTGGTACCCGAGAAATCCCACCTCAGCGGGGCTACTGTACATTGGCACATGTTAAAGAGGTATCCCTTCTACGTAGGGGAGCTTAAAAGCATTATTGACATTATTGTTTTACGGTGTACGCATGTCCGTTTTAGTACGCGTTAGGATTCCTAGAAAGTTGAGGGAGAGGATGAAGAGGTTGGGGGGATGTGAACTGGAGTGATGTTATTAGGAGGTCCATTGAGGAAACCGTGCCTCGCTATGAGTTCGAAGAGGTTGTTAGGAGAGTGGAGGAGGATCTAAGGGATGTCCCAGAGCTCCCCCCAGGGACTGCGTCTAGGTGGATTAGAGTTGACAGGGAAAGTCATTGACTCATCAACGTTAGCTAAATTCCCGATGAGGGAGAGTGGATGGGAGCGGGTTAAAGGGATCCTCGCTGGGGGACCATATACCCTCGATCTAGCTGAAAATGAGGTGGCTAACGTCATATGTGAGGAAGGTTACCCTAATGGGGGTGTGAGTTTAGAGAAAGCACTCGCTGTACCAGGTAACTTTAGAATTTAAACCCTATGGGGGCTCCTACGCAATCTTCTATGAAGAACCTTTAAACTCCAAAACGCATTAAACTTGGTAGCTTCCTAGAACCAGGATTACCTCCAGGCTACGAAGCTAAATGCTCGTACACTAATTTAAGGGTGTGCGTATTTAACCGTAATTATTGTAAGGCTGTAGAAACCTACCTGAATAGTAGAGTGGTTTGGATTACGTGTTTTGAGGGTGGAAGGTTACCATTTACCGAGACTATCGGGTTTTGGGTGAACAGGTTTGGGGTGTTGTTGTTTAGCCGGCCATCTTTATAGATGGTTCCATGTTGAGTGGTGGGATATCCTCCTGGCTTATCTGTAGGTCTACTATGAACGGCTTATCCGATTCTAACATGGATTTGATCGCGTACTCTATGTCATCATCCCTATTTACAGTTAAACCTTCCACTCTAAATGCTCTGGCGAGGGCCTCGAAGGAGGGGTTTGTAAGTATTGTTCCTATGAGTCTACCCCTCTTCTGTATCCTCTGTCTTAGCAGGAGCACCCTATACGAGGAATCGTTTACAACCACAATTTTAACTGGTATGTTCTCTCTAACAGCTGTTTCAAGGTCTTGTACAGTCATCATGAACTCTCCGTCTCCCACAACTGCTACCACCTCGTGGTCTGGGAGAGCTAGTTTTGCTCCGAGAGATGCTGGGAAAGCGTAGCCCATAGCTCCAAGGTTTGTGGATGCAAGGAACCTCCTTGGAGTCTTAAACTTCATGAAGGTGTAGGTGTAGACTATGTGGACTCCCTGACCGGCTACCACCACATGCTTCTCGGGAAGCCTCTCACCTAGGAGTTTGAAGAACTTCGATGGATTAGCGAAACCACTATACCTTCGAGAGAGAGCCTCCTCCACCATGTGGTTCCAGAATCTCGCATACTTATCCACAAGGTCATCCCATGAAGGTTTGGAAAGCTTTACACCCTCAGATCTAAGAGCTTCAAGGAGGTGCCTGGCGAAGAAGTAGGGGTCAGAGTTCACATGTAATGTGTAGTAGAGGGGTCTCCTCTCAACCACAGGGTTCTCCGAGACCACTATGATATCACCTTTAGGTATTATGCTGTAGCTGTAAGTAGCTATGTCGTCTAACTCATCTCCGAGAACTAACAGTACATCAGCTTCCTCTAAAACCTTATCCGCTGGTATAGATCCGCCTCCAAAACCAACCCTTCCAAGACATCGTGGGTTGAACTCATTGCAAGCACCTCTAGCGTTCCCCGATGTAACTATGTAGGCGCCCACCCTCCCGGCTATCTCATCAACAACACCCTCTATCCCATCACCCACGGCCTCCCCACACACCATTATAGCTGGCCTTTCAGCCTTAGCCAGTAGCCTCACAGCCTTTAATACATCCTCCCTACTAGGCTGTCTAGGTGGTTCCAGTAGATCCCCTAGCCTAACATCCTGGGGGTTAGCGTCGACAGGCTTAGACCATAAATCCTCGGGTACCTCCAGCATAACAGGGCCTCTAGGCTTTCTAAAAGCCCTTCTAAGCAACTCTCTCAAGACTAAGGGGAGCTCCTCCTCGCTATTAAGGCGTGTGGATCCCTTCGTTACAGGGCTTGCTATAGCTACTTGATCCACCTCAAGCCACGCATCAGTCCCCTTAAGCCTTCTCTTAACCCCGCCAGAGATCAGCAGTAGTGGAATCCTATCCTTGTAGGCTATACCTAGACTTATCAAAGTGTTTAAAAACCCTGGCCCCGCATGAACGGCTGCTACGCCCAGGTTACCTGAAACCCTGTACTCCGCGTCAGCAGCACTAACAGCCACCTGTTCATGCCTAAAGGTCACAAGCCTAACTCTATCCCTGTAGTCGTATAGCGTGTCGAAGAAGTCTAGCACACTAGTGCCGATGAGACCGTAGACTCTCTTAACGCCTATGCCTGCGAGAGCTTCTACAATGAAGGATGAAACAGTGTATCCAGCCAAAACCGGCACCCTCACAGTGGCATGTTAACAACATTGATAGGCTTCTCTCCCCTAAGAACCCTCACTACGTTCTCTATTGTAACCTCTATGATTCTAGCCCTAGACTCCGTTGTGGCTCCAGCTATGTGAGGTGTTAGTATCAAGTTGACACCCTTCAGCTTAAGCAACGGGTGGTCAAGACCCGGAGGCTCTCTACTATACACATCCACTGCTGCACCGAAGATCCAGCCCTCCTTAAGGGCCCTCGCTAAGGCCTCCTCATCTACAACCTCACCGCGCGAGGGGTTTATCAGGATAGCTGTGGGCTTCATAAGCCTGAGCTCCTTCTCGCCAATCATATGCCTAGTCTCCGGTGTTAGAGGGACATGTAGTGACACTACATCGCTTACTCTTAGTAGCTTGTGTAAAGGCGCGTACTCAACCCCGTACTCCTCCTCAACCTCCCTTGGGAACTGTACCTTATCATAGTATAGGATTTTCACGTTAAAAGCTCTAACCCTCTTAGCTACCTCCCTCCCAATCCTCCCAAACCCCACTATACCCCAGGTCTTACCGTTAAGCTCGAAAGTCCCCTTCTCCATCATCTCCCACTGAGGCCACTCTCCACGACTCGTTCTCTCGTGAGACTCTATGAGTCTCCTTAGAAGAGCTAAGGCAACCATTATAGTGTACTCGGCTACACTAACAGCGTTAGCTCCACCGATATTAGCTACGGGGATCCCTCTCTCAGCACACGCGTCGACATCGATGTGATCGTAGCCTGTACTAGGCTGAGCTATAAGTCTGACCTTGCTCATAGCATAGCACATCTCCCTAGTTATCGGCGTCTGCAGCGTATAATCACCTATTATGACATCAGCTTCCCTAAGGTACGAGAACAACCTCTCCTTGTCACTAATATCCCTAAAGACTATAACATCCACATCCTTATCAAGCATATGCCTATAGGGGGCTATGAGGCTCTTTATAAACTCTGGAGGAAGGGGGCTAAAGCTTAGAATAACATACTTGTCCATGAGCGCACACCGTTAGGCTCTCAACTAAAGGGAGTTTTTATATCATACATTGCCACCGGTCAAAGCCTTTACCATGGTACGTTTTAGTTTCAGCTTGCAGGCTACTATGTGCTTTGCGCCTGACATGATAGCCAGCTTTATGAACGTTACCGGTGTTACGGTGAACCCCGCCATGTATACTAGTGCTACCGCTCCTAACTGGAAGTTCAGCTGGCCTAATACTGGCACCGGCCCCTCTCCACATTCCAAGCCTTCTTTTAGTAAATGATGCTATGAGATCTCCTATCATAGCCCTTAGAAGTGGAGTACATTTAAAACTCAAACCTCCCCGGTAATTTTAGATTTAAACTTTATGGGAACTCCCACACAATGGGGGTGCATTAGCTACGGGTCACGTATACGTTGATGTTGTTTTGAGAGGTTCTAGAGGAGAGGTTCTATTAAAGAACGTGATGGTGGATACCGGGGCAACATACACTATACTTGATAAGAGAACAGCTGATGAAGTTGGAGCATGGAGGATACCATTTGAAATTCGCTTAGAGCTCGGAGATGGGAGGATTGTTAAGGCTAGCGTGTATGCCGTCATAGTAACTTTAGAGGGTAGGACCGCACCTACGCTAATAGCGTGCTTCGAGGGGGCTAAGAGCGTTATTGGTGTCAGAACACTAGAGGATCTAGGTCTCAGGGTGGACCCGGTCTCAGGTAAACTCGAACCAGTAAGGCCAAGCAACCTAGCATACTTCTATACCGGTGAAACAAATTTTTGACGTCTACAGGTAGAGATGAAGAGGAGCTAGCGTGGGGAGGAAGCTCCGAGGAACCCGCTGGAGCCGAGGCCTCCCGGCCCTGAAAGGTGATGCCCCAAGAATGGGGATCTGATAGGAAGATGAGGAGTGTGCTTCCGAGCGGAGAACCGACAAACCGCTCGGGGGAGGCCTTAGAGCCTCCCAGGGATGCGGGGAGGGGGTCACAGGGAGGTCTATGGACGCTATATGGTATGAAGTTAGGTTCTTAAGTATTACATGAGGGTAGAGTATCCCAGATACCAGTTTTACCTCACTAGAGAAGCTCTTAGAATCAACGTCGTCGCATCTCCGAGTGGGAGCGGCTATTAAGCTCTCCACGTTATAAACCTAGAGGTGGGCTGCACGCAGCTCAGGCGTACTAACATGGGGTTCACTTATGTAACGGTGAGGGTCTACAGTATTGATCTCGCGAAGTGGGAGGATGTAGAGGTTCTAGTGAATAGTGGAGCGCTACTCACATCTATACCGAGATCTGTTCTCGAAAGGCTTGGATCCAAGCCTATTACTAGGCGTAAGCTTAGAGTTTACGGTGGCAACCTCGTTGAACGAGATATTGGTGGAGTTGTGGTGGAGTATGAGGGGCAGCGCGCCATAGCCCCGGTTATCTTCGGTGAAGAGGGGGACATACCAGTCCTCGGGGTCACAGCCCTAGAAGCTCTAGGCTACCAGATCGACCCCATATCGAAGAAGTTGAAGCCAACAGAGCTACTAATGGTGTAACCGTGGTAGAACCAAAGCCTCCACCCTACAATAACGGGGTTACCCTAAGCTGAGAGGGGTTATCGTGTGGTGACGTTGAAGGCCACGGTCAACATATGCTTGGAGTTCCAAGCCGTAACCCCATGTAACCCCCTACCATGAACCCTATGGGGGTGATTCAAGATCCAATGTTATACCATGAATCAACTGTATTTAAGCTCTGGAGCTCACGATCCACGCTTCATCATAAAGTAGTCTAGCATATAGGTAACCCTAAGCCGGTCATGGAGAGCTCTCATACCCTGTCATAGGTGTTGGGGTAGTCTGGATTCCGGATGACACTGGGATCTCCAGGAGGATTGGTGGAACGCGTGGAATCCAAAGGCTAGGAGCACTTTAAACCCCTACACCCTAACCACTACAGATTATACCTCTGACGAGCTTAACTTCCACATTCCGAGTGTAGCTGAATCGCCACCCCCACGGCCTTCACCAACCTCAGTACTGGAGGTTGTGGGCTCAGCAAGTGGGATTACTCTAAGCTATGTAATACCTGGGATCCCCTAAACCAAAGGTTGTAGGGGGGAGTAGGAAGCTCGGATTCCTAAACGCAATCACAGCATTGTAGGAGGGGTACCACTACCACGTGATGTCGTAGGAGAGCTTGGGGTAAAGATGCCACCGTCTAGAACTGGAGTTTGAGGAGGATGGGGGGTTGCGTGAAACTACAACCATATCAAAAACCCTGGAGTGGCTTAAGCCATCTCGGGGCATGAAGGGGGTTGGAGGGGGGTGTTAGACTTAGGGGGCCCTCATAGCATCACGCCTTGGGGGTTATGGGGACCTCTGGTTACCTCTATGGGAGTGTAGCTTCTCACCCTACCGTGGTCTTGGAGTTCTACTGCTAATTCGAGGGTGTGAGGTGCACCTTCTTTTTGGTGATCTCGACTACCTCTACGATGGCCGTCTCTGGTGACTTGCTACCTGTATTCTGGGGGTTATTGGAATTTATAGCCTTTCATATCGTCTGTTCGTTGGAGTTGTGGCTGCCAGCTACATTTAGCTTGGGTGGTTGGGTTTGCTTGTTAACGGTATAGTCGATGTTATCCACGCTTTCAAGGTGTTTGCGGGTGAGGGTTCTAGGGTTTTAGGTGGGCTTGAGGGGGTTTCAGGGCTCCCCATCGTACCCCTCCTCTTCAGCCCATCCAGGTATATTGATGAGAGCTCTGTTGACTCGATATACTCTGTGCTTAGAGGCCTCGGGCCCTCTGATGGGCTCGGTGTGGTGCTCCAAAGTGGGGGTGGTGATGTTGATGAGGCCTACCTCCTAGCGAGATACCTCCAGCGTATCGCTAGGGGTAGGCTTGTAGTCTACGTGCCACGTTACGCTAAGAGTGCTGGAACCTTACTAGCCTTGGCTGGTGACGAGCTTGTAATGCTCCCAGTAGCAGAGCTAGGCCCGATAGACCCCCTGTTATACGATGCTAAAACAGGTAGGTACGTCCCCCTACAGTCCATACTAGAGATGCTAGACTTACTAAGCGGTAAGACGAGGGATCTAGCCTTAGCAGTCCTAGACAGGATACCAGTCATAGAGCTCGGTGACTACAAGAGAGCTGTAGAGCACAACGTAGAGCTGTGCGCAAGGGTACTAGCAAGTAGGATGATGAAAGGCGATTGGGAGAAGTCCAGGAGAGTAGCAGAGAGGCTGGCAAGCTACAAACAGCACAGCGCGGCAATAACAGTAGACGACCTGGAGGAGCTAGGATTAAACGTTAGAGAAGCCCGGGGGGAGGAGGAAGAACTACTATGGAGGTTGCACGAGCTCTGGGTAGACAACATAGTGGAGGTGGAGAAGCTAACACCACCAGAGGCGAGGGAGCCAGTAGAGTTCAAGCTAGGCAGAGGAGTAGTACTAACAACAGCACCACTAGACCTAGTAGAAAAGGCTAGGAGCACGTAACCCAGATAGGAGCTCCACCATAGAGGAGACGCGTAGCACGGGGATCGCCTAACCCTCAAGGCTAAAGTTTACAGCTATACCTGGGGGCTGTAGCTGGAAACGCATAGGACAGTTGTGGGGTGAAGCTCGGGGCCTACGTTGGTGGGGGTAAAATAGTCCTAGAGCCTATCAGGGATGCATGTGGCACGCCATACATGGTTCGAGGGTAGGGTGCATAGGTTTCCAACGAGCTTGAGGAAGAGAGTGTACGTAGACATGGGAGGTTACCGGATAACACTAGCTTGACAAGTGTAAATGATCGTAGAGCTGGCTCTGCTACTACGTGTAGATGGTCGGGTTCCTGTGAAGCTAGATTCCAAGGTGTAGGTTTAATCTTCTAGGAGGTTTAATGTTGTATTTGCGTAGTAGCTTGTCACGTAGGTCTTCCTCGCAGTTAGCAACATCGTATATAACGGTTTGCTTCTTCCTCCTCCTAGAGGGCATCCTAGCGTTCAGCGCTTTCACTAGGTTTACGTCAGCGCTTCTACCATGGTGTACGAGGGCTACGATCTTGAGGTTGCTCTGGGCTCTGCTCCTACTTAGCTATTCAACTGTGTTGTCTATCTTCTCTAGGTCTTCGAGCTTAGATCTCTCGGTCTCCTCCACCAGGACGATTGTGTTGTTGCATTCGAGCATTAGGTCTACGTGTTTGAATTGTAGGTTGAACTCTTCAAGGTTTACTTGCCTGCACCTTCTGGATCTCATCGTATATCCTCCCACGCTCTCCTAGTAGCTCTTCGGCCACCTTGGCGAACTCATCCTCAGGTATACCCTCCCCGGTAACCTGGAGTTTCTCCACGACAGCTCCATCACCCTCGGCTCTCACAAGGTATGCTGCTACACTCTCAGGTGGGAGCACCTCCTCCTCCGTGTAACCCAGCCTCTTCAACCTCCTCTTGGGTAGCTATGAGAGCGCTATGAGGTTGTTCAAAGCAGTAATAAGGTAGTCGCTGTGTGTTGTCACCACCACGTTCCTCCCCATGTTAACAGCTCTTGCGATCAACCTAGCTAGGAGCCTCTGAGCCCTAGGGTGTAGGTGTGCCTCAGGCTCCTCAATGAAAACGCTTACAGGCACCAGCCTGGTATGTTCAGCCATGAGTAATGCTAGGGCTACTGTGATAGCCTCTCTAACACCAGAGGGGGCCATAGCTATCGGCATCACCTTATTACTCCAGGACTTCACGTAAATGTTGTAAACCCCGGATTCAAACCTAACATCAATCGTTACACCTAGCTCCTCCAATAGGGGTTTGATGAGCTCTACAACCCACGGGTTCCTGCTAAGCCACTCTGTCAACCTAAAGTAAGTGCTAACATACTCTCTATCAACACCCAGAACTCCTGAGAGTAGTGTAGGTGAAATGTAGGGCTTCAGGAGGGTACGCGTAATCCCAGCCCTACTATCGGGTAACATGCATGTTAGATTGGGGGTTACAAGAGCTAACCAGCTAAACTCCACAGCTGTATGACGG
>JAPYWV010000153.1 GCA_028276165.1 Acidilobaceae archaeon | reverse complement strand
TTACTTACCTAAGGATCTTTTGGGTTTCATGGGGTGTTTCTTGGATGCTATGGTGGGGTGTGTGAGGGGGTATATAAGCGTTTATGTGGGATTTTAAGAGGTTGGAGGTTATAGGGTGTTGTCTTTGCCTATTTCGGGGGAGGAGGTTGGGCTGATTAAGTTGGCTGATGGGTCGGAGCTTAAGCTTAGGATACTTGTAGTCGATGTGAGGGAAGCTGGGTTCTCGCCATTTGGGGGTGTTAATTTCGATGTGAAGGTTATTGGCGGAGTCTCTACGCGTAGTGTCCCGGAGGAGCTTAGGAAAGCTGTAAGTGGTAAACCACTAATGCCCCCGGAGCCTCCTCCCGATGGGTGGGAGATAGTAGATATTGTCGAGTAGCGTCTAGCTGTAGTGGAGGAGGTGGTTGCAACGTCGCAAGGGAAGTTTATCGTGAGGGTTGTAGCTGAAGCCGTTATGGTCGCACGTAACATGAAGTATAGGTCTACACTTGGAGAGCCCGTATACTGGGTTCCATGGGTTTATAAGATCTCATGGAAGCCTGTTGTAGGAGCCGGTGAGCTATGATGGGCTTCGCACTCGAACCCCAGTACCAGAGGGAGCGAGCTGGAACAGCGGGTTACAGTGTTAAGACCGAGGTAGCTGGTACTCTGTACCCGGTGGATCTTAACGGTATGGGTCGAACTCTAAGGGAGACATCATCGACTCTAGGTATCCTACATGAGGTTTCTAGGGAGTGGCCTGAGGTTTTCGAGTTACATGTTAAGCTCAACATGGGCAGCGAGCTTGATGAAAGGAACCTGGGGTGGTTGGAGGAGCTCTCCAGGGCTTGTGGTTGGGATTTAGAGGATGTGGTTGAGGAGGTCGGGAATCTTAACGTCGACTCCTCAGAGCGCGTTGACAGGTATAGGCTGTTATTCGAAAACTACTATGGTAGAGCTCTAGAGTACAAGGAGAGAGGGGATACGAGGCAGGCTGGGGAGAAGATGTGGGGTGCAATCCTAGCACTAATCAAGCTATACGCCTCACTCAAAGGAGTACCAGTAATCCACTGGAGTAGGGGTAAGGTAGACAGCTTCATAACAGGCAATGTCGAAGCGGGGTACAAAAAGCTCTTCAGAGACCTAGTGGGTGAAGCTCACGTGCTACACGAGCACTTCTACGAGGGGCGCCTAGACCCCAAGAGCTTCAATGAAAGGTGGGAGGAGCTCCTAGAACTAGTGGGGAGAGCCAGGAGCATAGTGTTCAAACACCTATCCCAGCTTAGGTGAGATCTACTTTCAATTCCATTGAATGGATTCGGATGTGTTAAGGTAACCTCTCTAACCACATGGAAACCATACTTTCAATTCCATTGAATGGATTCTGCATCATCACGATTCACTGTGGAAATTTCTTTCATCTCCATTGTATGGATTCTATTCCATTAAGCCCCCAGGTGGGGGCTCCATGTATATGGTGTGGGGTCTGGTATTTAAGCTTTTCGCTCTCATCCCTTATCAGCTTTTCCCATGTTGTGGATGGGAGTTTCCATTGTATACTGTTAGAACACAAGTTAATGGATACGGTGTCTAAGGGTAACGTATATAAGCTTCGGTTCATGTAGGGTTTTAAGCTTCCTTTGGTGGTTTTGGTTTCACCTCTATTTCTCCGAATCCTATGCTTCTGCTTCTTCCTATTCCTAGTTTTGTTGTTAGTGCTAGTGTTTTGTCTATTACTTGCGTTATCCTTGGTGTTAGTATTTTGTATAGTATGTGTCCTGTTACTCCTCTTACTCTCTTTGTTTTCTCCCCTTCTCTATCGTATGTTACTGTTTCTGGTTTTAGTTGTACGTCTACCTCTCCTATTGTTATATCGCATGCTCTCCCTACGTGGTATGGTGTTGGGCTTTGGGCTGGGTTTATGTCTTTTGCTAGTGCTAGCCATAGTGTTGTTGCTGCACTGCAAATGTATGCTGGTGTCACCGCCAGCCTATGAAGGTCTTCTATCCTCTCTACGAGCTTTGATGGTCTCAGGTGTGGTGGTGTCATCAGCTTTGTTGATAGTAGTGTTGGTGTGTGTAGCCTCACCTCTAGGAACCGTGTTTGGCCGAGGTCTAGTGTCATTGCATTAACGTTCTCTAACGTTGCCTCCACAACTTCGAGTAGGAAGCTTGATGTTAGCGGTGGTAGTAAAAACCCTAGTATTACACTCTGATAGAAGCCCTAGGTCTAGATAAACAGCCTGCTTCAACCATAGAGTGGGCAGGTGGGGGGCTGTTGTGGTCGTAGTCCTAGAGTGGACTTTGCCTGGCTACAGCTTAAACGGCTACCTAGCACGTGGGCTGATGGTGTTAAGAGGTGTTACACTAGGTTAGCTGTTGAACTACAACCAGTTACAGTTAGCCTGGTGGATCCAGTCGACCCTCCTAGGAGCTCTAGTTGGGGGTGACACCTGGGGCTATAAGGGGGTTTCCTCATGTCCCCCATCTAGGCTGGGGTAGGGGGCCCTTTGGTCTTAGGCTGTCTTAGCGCACCGTACCTTACCAGGGTTTCGTATAACACCTTGGGGTCTCTTGAGTAGAACCTTAGTCCGATCGTAGAGCCCGACTCTCCTCTACAGACTATCTCTACGAAGCCCCTCTCGTAGTTCACCTCA
>JAPYWV010000151.1 GCA_028276165.1 Acidilobaceae archaeon | reverse complement strand
GATAGGATGGCGTTGACAAAGCTCGCTGTAACCTTGGGTGAGAGTACAACAGTATACCTGCCAGGCTCGACGCTAACAGTCCTGAGACCTCTTAGAGCCCTCTGGGAGGCCCTCTCAACCAGGTCCTCGAATCTAAACTCGTTCAGGCTATAGCCCATATGGTACTCCCTACATATTGACTGCACACCGCTCCCAACAGCCTTAACCTCAACGTAGCCGCTAACCCTGGTAGACCTCTCCTCTAGGACGTCGAGGGATGTATTCGATAGGGCTCTCTCATAGATAGCGGAGTAGAGCTGAAGCCCTGTGATCTCAAGGCCTCCCCTACCAGAGCTCCTGGAAACCTCTAACATCTCCCTCACCAGACCCCCTACATCTAGATCCTCAAGCCTAGCATCGTAGGAGCTCCTGGCACTCGACGCTGATATCCTCTCAGGCAACCCCCTCCAGTTGGGGTCCTCTCTAGAAGCCCTAGCTATCCTAACCACTGTTTCAACAATGGGCTTGACATCGCCTAGAGCTCTAACAGAGCCACCCCCCACAGCAACCCTTCTACCAATAGCAACCCTAACCCCCAGGGCTAGCCCCTCACCACTCCTAACTACGTTAACCTCACCTCTAGCAATGTCTACTGTTAGAGGCCTCCTCCAGACAGCAATAGCTTCAACCTCGCTAACCCCGAGCTTTAAAGCCTCCCTAACAGCTTCGACAACCACATCCCTAGCTCTAAACCCCACCTACTATCACCCTGCTAACCCTAACATGGGGGCCTCCTAGGCCAACCCTAGCTAGCTGCCCATCCTTACCACACCCCCCGAAGACGCTTGTTTCAACCTTTAGATCCCTAGCTACAGCCTCTACGCCCCTGAGGAACTCCAGGATGTTACCGGCCATTAGCACACCTCTCACCATCTCAACGATCTCACCATTCCTAACAATGTAGGAGGGGCCTGCGTTGAAGGAGAACATCCCGTTACCTGGATCCACCTGACCCCCTCCTACCATGCCCTTACCCCTTATGTAGAGCCCTGTGAATCCTTCGAAGAGCTCCTCAACCCTCCAATCACCTGGTTTTATGTAGAAGTTAGTCTGCCTCACCAAGGGCATGTTATCGTAGCCCTCAGCTCTAGCATTACCAGTAGGCCTTAACCCAAGCTTCCCAGCTACAACCCTACTCGTAAGGTAACCCCTCAGGATTCCTCTATCAACTACTACCGTCTCAACCTTAGCCACCCCCTCGTCATCAAATACAACGGGGTAGCCTCCCTCGACTAGGCCGTTATCAACTATTGTTACATGCTCTCCGGCAACCCTGGAGCCTATCATGCCAGCTACGACCGAACTCCCTGAGACGACGTGATCACCTTCACTAGCATGCCCTAAGGCCTCGTGTATTACAACGCCTACAAGTTCGTTGTCAACTATAGCCCTGTATGATCCTGGAGTGGGAGTTTTAGAGTTGACAACCTTTAATGCGAGCTTGTTAACCTCATCGGAGAACCCGAGCCAGTCCGTGGACTCTATGTGCTCGAAGCCACCTTCAAAGGTCTTCGAGTCACCAACCCTCTCCATAACCCCAGCTTGTCTAGCTACAACACTGTGGGATAAGCCTGAGAGTACGACCTCAGACTCGCCTCTAAAACCCTCACTTGTGACTACAATCCTGTAATCTGACTCAAACGCTATCCTGGTTACAGCTGAAGCTATGCCTTCAAGCTTAAGGGCCTCCTTGTTAACCTCCTCGACAACCCTAATCTTATCCTCAGGGGCTACGGTGAACGGGTCGACCTTGTAGGAGCTCCTGTAGCTTAGGAGACCACTACCACCTCTAGAGAACTCCACCGGGCGATCTTGAGCTTTTGAAAGCTCTAGAGCAACATCAACAGCCCTCCTAACGGAATCCCAGCTTAGCGATGTTGTGAAAGAGTAGCCCCTACCACTACCGTAAACCTCCACGCCAACACCCGAGCTAACGCTGAAAGCATACTCCCTGAGAACCCCGCCATCAAAGACTATGAGCTCACGCCTCCTCTCATGAAACCTCACGATGGCTAACCTCGCACCCCTGGAGGTGGCGTAATCGACAGCCTTTAAGAGGAGATCCTCGGGTGTAGAGCTCCTCACATCTAACCCCTCTTCAAGCTCCAGGGTTCCCGATAAACCTTTTATAGGATTGGAACGTGTAACCTAGCGGGTGCTAGGATTCAAGGTTAGCTCTGAGTTTAATCGTTAGAGGTGGTTCCCCCCGTGACGGTGGTCTTAGCTGTTAACGATGACGGTGTTGATAGTATTGGTTTGAGGGCTTTGGTTGAGGAGCTATCACAGTCAGGCTTCAGGGTTTACGTTGTTGCACCAGCCCACCAGATGAGTGGTGTTAGTAAGACTGTGAGCTTCTACAGGTTTGGTAGGGATGGTAGGGTTTGGTTTAAGAGGCTCGATGTTAGAGGGGCCTTGGGGTGCTGGGCTCTCAACGCTACACCAGCTGAGTCCGTCTTGATAGCGTTAAGGCTCCTCCTAGAGGAGAAGCCTGATCTGGTGGTCTCAGGTGTCAACTCAGGCCCTAACATGGGGTTGGAGGATATCCTGACTAGTGGTACTGTTGGCGCAGCACTGGAAGCGTACCTCCACGGGATCCCGGCTATAGCTGTAAGC
>JAPYWV010000152.1 GCA_028276165.1 Acidilobaceae archaeon | reverse complement strand
AGCTCCTAGTAGGTGTTGACGAGTGGTCCGACTTCCCAGCTATTGTTAAGGAGAGGAGGGATAGAGGGGAGCTAGCTGTTGTAGGCTTCTGGTCGCCCAGGGTTGAAGTCATAGTTGGTCTCAAGCCTGACCTAGTGATAGGGGTTGCAAGTGTTCCAAGCCATAGGGCTTTGAAGAGTATCCTAGCACCCTACGGTATCCCGGTCGTGCTACTACCTGACTTCAAGCTCTCGGACGTGGAGGAGTCTATATTGATCGTTGGCAGGGTTACCGGTAGGCTTGTTGAAGCCTACGAGACACTGTACAAGTTCAAGCTAGCCGTGAACTATGCAACCCTACTAGCATCTAAGGCAGAGTACAAGCCTAAGGTTGCAGCCATAGTATGGGTTAAACCGCTCTTCGTAGTAGGGGGTGGTACCTGGGAGCACGATATAGTGGAGGTTGTAGGCGTCAACGTCTACGGTGATATGGAGTTATGGCCTCAGGTATCACCTGAATCCCTGCTTGCTAGAGCTCCCGAGGTTATAATAGTAACCTCGTCCCATGGGGCTGTGAGTGCAGAGGATCTAGTGAACTTCCTGGTAGGAGCCCTGGGTGACGCAGCTTACAGGATTCCAGCTTTAAGAGATGGTAGGATATACGTGCTCTCAGGAGCCTACGAGGATTCATTCGTTAGACCATCCCCTAGAACGATACTCTCACTCTACGTGCTACTCATAGCGTTACACCCACAGCTATTCAACCTAACAACAACCGCTATACCCCAGAAGCTATCCCCCGAGACCCTGGATGTAATAGGGGTGCTATCGAAGATCGCTCCAGATCCTGTGGTAGCCTTCCTCAAGGTGGGTTTAGGAGGATAGCGGTATCTTGAGGCACCTACTCTACCTTCTCTTCTTTCTTGTACTCTACATTGTACTCCTCCTACTATCCCTCTCCATCGGAGCTTACAGGGTCTACACCCCGTTTGAGGCTATCACAATCCTCCTATGGGGGGATGGCTCTCACGTTGATAGAGCTGTTGTGGAGCTCCGCCTATGGAGGAGTATTGCTGCCACTATGGTTGGTGTAGGCTTAGCCGTATCAGGTCTTATCATACAGAGGCTTCTAGGTAACCCCATGGCCGATCCCTACATACTAGGTATATCGCCTGGAGCGGCTCTAGGATACCTATCAGCTCTAGCCCTCGGCCTCGGGTACCCGGTATTGTATCTTGCAGCATTCCTAGGAGGGCTTGTAGCCTACGCTATTGTGATCTCGATAGCGTCCATAGCTGGGTTGACGAGCCTCGCTTTAATAGTCGTTGGTGTAGCCTTATCTTACGCTCTCAGCAGCCTACTAGTCATAGCCATCTTCCTACTAGGCCCCCAGCTAGGCCTAGCAACGGTATGGCTCTTTGGAACCGTAGCCTACACTCCTAAAACGGAGTCGACACTCTTATCGGTTGCAGTACTTGCAGGTCTAATCCTTGTAACCGTTAATAGAGGGGCTCTCACAGCCCTACTCCTGGGGGAGGAGGTCTCCAAGGCTATGGGTGTTAACGTTGAAGCTCTAAGGCTCTCCATGACAGCTATTGTGGCTTTCACCGTATCCCTTATAACTGCTGTGAGCGGCCCCGTAGGCTTCGTGGGGCTGACAGCACCTTGGATAGCTAGGGTTACTGTGGGAGCTAGCTTTAACAGGCTTCTCGTGGCCTCCACGATCATAGGGGCTATACTGGTGCTCGGCTCGGATGTAGTGGTGAGGGTTGTTGGAGGTGGTAGGGAGCTACCCCTAACTGCTATAACATCGCTTGTGGGAGCTCCACTACTACTCTACCTCTCTGTGAGGGGTAGGTATGCTGGGAGGCTCTAGCAACAGTAACCCCTGTGATATCAGGGTTGAGGGTGTCACAGTGGAGGTCGAGGGTAGGGTTATACTTAGTGGTGTAAGCTTCAGGGTAGAGGGGGGCCTAACAGCCTTCATAGGCCCTAATGGTGCTGGTAAAACCACACTTTTAAGGGTTTTAGCGGGTATCATAGACTACACTGGGGTTGTCAGCCTCTGTGGCCTAGATCCTAGGAGGGCTAGGAGGCTTACAGCTTACGTACCAGCATACCTACAGGTAGACCCCTACGCTAAGGTGGAGGATGTGCTTGAAGCATACCTCCATAACGCGAGGAACCCCGGGGATCCGCTAGAGATACTCAAGCTCTTCGGGCTTGAAAGGCTAAGGGGTAGGAGGTTTAACAGCCTTAGCGGTGGGGAGCATAAGCTTGTGCTTTTAGCGGGAGCTCTAGCAAGAAACCCTAGGGTGCTCCTACTAGATGAGCCGTTCTCCCACCTAGATATAGCTAACCAGGTTAAGGTAGCCAGGCTTATCAGGGAGGTTAGTAGGAGTATAACAACAGTCATAACGGTCCACGAGCCGCTCTACGCTAGCATAGCTGACCTAGCTGGTGTCATGAGCTCCGGGAGGCTCGTAGCCTTTGGTAAGCCTGGAGAGGTGGTTAGGAGGAAAACACTAGTGGAGGTTTACGGGGTTGAGATGGAGGAGGTTATGGTCGGCTCCAGGCTCCTACTCGTACCCAGCCTATAACTCTATCCTCATAGCAACCCTGTCAAGGAACCTAAGCCTCTTCGGTATCGGTGGGTGTGTTGCGAAGAGCTCCT
>JAPYWV010000069.1 GCA_028276165.1 Acidilobaceae archaeon | reverse complement strand
CGATATGAGGGAGGTGGTGTCTAAGCTTACGGAGGAGGTTGAATACGATGTAATCGTGGCGGCAGCCGCCCCCGTGGATTTCACCCCAGCTGAACGCTACGAGGGTAAGATTAGGAGTGGGGTTGAGCTAACATTAAGCCTTAAGCCGACCCCCAAGGTTCTTGAGGGTATCAGGAGGAGACCTAGGGTTCTCGTAGCTTTCGCTGCAGAACACACACTCGACCCCGATAAGCTTAGGGAGGCTACTCTAGAGAAGCTTAACAGGTATAATGCTGACATAGTGGTGGCAAACCCCGTAGGCTTCCCGGGGACGGGCTTCGCTAGCGAAACCAACATAGCCTTAATAGCCTATAGCGATGGTAGCCATAGGATGCTAGGCCCCGTGCACAAGGAGGTGCTAGCTAGGCTGATACTAGATGAGGCTTTAAAGATCCTGAGGAGGAAGGAGGCTTGAGGCATAGGATTTGTGCCACGTCACCCCACCATG
The DNA here is from genome assembly GCA_028276165.1 of Acidilobaceae archaeon. Lineage (GTDB taxonomy): Archaea > Thermoproteota > Thermoprotei_A > Sulfolobales > Acidilobaceae > DSZV01. The sequence continues at coordinate 8,274 of JAPYWV010000069.1, read as the reverse complement.
TAACAGCGCTCTTCAAACCATCAACTGTAGGTGGTTTAAGCGAGATTGGATCCATTGGCGTCGGCCTGGTAGTGGAGCCTAGGGTTAAGGTGTGCATTCCAGGCGGTGTCAGGCTGGAGGATGTAGCTATAGGTACGGCTAGGAGGGTGGGGGAGCTCCTGGGGTTAAGGGATTTAAGGGTTGAGGTTAACACGAAGCTACCGCCAGGCTTTGGGTTCGCTGTTAGCGCTGCAACAGCTGTAGCATCAGCTCTAACAGCTGGGTTCCTAAGGGGTCTATCCTACATGAAATCCCTGAGGGTTGCTCACGAGGCTGAGGTACTTGAATCAACTGGTCTCGGGGATGTCCTAGCTATATCGTGTGGCGTCGGGCTAGCTGTTAGGTTTAAACCTGGAGCTCCAGGTGTAGGTGTTGTTGATTGTAGACAGTTACCACCGGGTGTCTCGATACTAGCTCTAGCTGTTAGACAGGCTAGCACAAGCTCCCTTGTTAAAAGCTACGTGGAGAGGGGGTTGCATGAGAAGGCTTCACCCTTGATTGAGAGGATTAGCGAGTCCATGGACTTCAACGTGTTCTCAGAGCTTGTTATGAGGTTTAACGTGGATAACGGTATCCTTAGAGAGCTTGTCGGTGTTGAAGGCGAGGAGCATCTTCTGAGGACACCCGGCCTTATAACCGTCTACGGTAAGAAGGGTGTTATCGTGGTTGTGGTTGAGAGCGATAGGCTAGGCGACTCCCTAAGCCACCTCCAGAAGCTAGGTTATAAGATCTACTACCTTGAACCTTCAAGGGTGGGGCCTGATATCTGGGTGGTCTAGGGTGCACTGGAGGATACCTAGGAGCCACCCTAGGTACGAGTCCCTCATCGTGAGGGAGATGCTAGTCGAGGCTTTCATGGAGGGTATAGTCGTACCACAAGGCCTCATAGCTCACGGTCGTGGGGAAGCATTCGACTACATCCTGGGGGAGCGTAGCCACCCCTTCGCTCTACTAGCTGAGGAGGCTACGGTAGCGAGCATGCTCCTAGCTAGGAGGCCTGTTATATCGGTTAACGGTAACTACGCTGCACTAGCAGCTAGGGAGATAGCTGAGTTATCCAGGCTAACGGGGGCCCTGGTGGAGGTGAACCTATTCTATAGGACTGAGGAGAGGGTGGCTAAGATAGCTAGGCTCCTGGAGAGGGAGGGGGCGCGGAACGTCCTAGGGGTTGAGTGTGAGAAGGCACAGATAGAGGGTTTGGAGAGCCCGAGGGGGATCGTGTGCAGAGAAGGCATATACGCTGCTGACTTCGTGCTAGTAGCTATAGAGGATGGGGATAGAACGCAAGCGCTAAGAAGAGCTGGGAAGGTGGTAGCAGCAATAGACCTAAACCCCTTCAGTAGAACAGCGCAAACAGCACACATAACAATAGTGGATGAAGCTAGGAGAGCTACAAAGAACATGGTGGAGATAGCCTCAAAACTAAAGGAGGCCGATAGGGGTAGGCTAGAGGAGATAGTGAAGAACTATGATAACAGGAGGGTGCTAGCAGAAGCATTCAAAACAATGATGATGAGGCTCTCGGAGGCAGCAGAGAAGGGGATCATAATAGAGGTGCCCTAAACCGGGAAGGTCAAGCACGGCTAAAGGTTAAAAACCACCAGGAGGTAAAACCAACTAAAGGGAGGGCCGGTAGCTCAGCCTGGAAGAGCGCCGCCCTCGCACGGCGGAGGTCCCGGGTTCAAATCCCGGCCGGTCCACCACCCCCTCCACATACAGGAGCTCATGATACTAGGCTTCTGCCGGCCCAAGCCTGGTTGATGAGAGGAGCTAGTGTTGAACAAAACTCTTTCAACTCCATGCAATGGATTCCTAGGCTAACGCCAGTCTAGGGTAGTTTCAAAATGTAGCCCCAACCCACTTTCAACTCATGTAATGGATTCCTTGAGAAACGTATTGTAGCATTGGAGCGGGCTGTGTTCCTTTCAACTCCATGTAATGGATTCCTGCTAAGTACACTTTAAAGTCCCTTGTGAAACGTGGCATAATAGTGCGGAAGGGTCTTTCAACTCCATGTAATGGATTCCGCACTATGGGGGCCCTCGTCATGGTGTATTAGCTTTTAATCACCGGTTTCTATTTTGTTTTCTATTGTTGTGCCCCTGTTTTCTCCGCTGTGGGCCCCTATGGTCTTGGTTGGGTGAGGGGGTATTTAAGCTTTACCCTACATCATCCCCGGCTAGGCCGGCTAGGGATCTCGATGTTGTGTTCTGTTGGAACACCTAGCAACGGTTGAGGCTTGACTTCAGCTACATCAACCGAAAAGTATATGGGGATCCCCGGCTGGACAGGGACTAGTTTTAAGGTGTGCTATGTGTGGGTTTGAGGTTTGAAGGTTTTTCTTTGGCTTAGATGGAGGGTCTGCAGTCGGCCCTTCAGTTTACCTTGAGGCCCTATACTGGTGTACCGGGGTAGAATAACCTACAAGCCCCCTCTAGAGCTCTACCGTTGTAAACCTCTAGGCTAGATACTTCATAGTCATCCTGGCTAACGGACAAGAATATTGGGATGCGCGCGACAACAATCTTCAGAGCATCGAATTACCGATTGCTACCTAAGCATGGATGTTGACGCAGACTCATACTTCGCGGTCGGTAGGATGTGGGTCGACGGTAGCAAGGTCTACGTAGCGGGTTGGGACAGGAAGCCTGGAAACGCTAGGTGAGTAGCATCCTAGCTTTTTCATGGTTAGAATCTAGTTCATCGATATAGGATATTATGACGTTCGTGTCAACGTAGATCAAGGTTGGAAGGCCTCCTAACGACCTCTATCCTCCTCAAGTATCCTGCTTAGACCACCATGTCTTAGCTTGAATCCCTGCTTTTTCAGCTCCTCCACTTTCCTGTAGACGTTATCCCAGTATTCAACCTCCCTAAGCACCTCCTTTAACCCCTTCTCAATCATGATGTTGAAGGCGTGAGATCTGCTTCGAGCAAGTCCGTAGCCGACCATCTTATCGGCTAACTCTACCAGCTCCTTACGCACCTTAATTGTTACAGTTACGCTCATCTAGGTGTACCTATGTATACCCTATTACACCAGAACCTTAAGTTCTGCAATATGCTTAGAACCACTCACTTAAAGTGAGAACAACTTCTACTTTACTCATTCTACTTTACTCACAGTTCTAGCTTTCTATGAGTATTGATGGGGCTGTTGTAGGGCTATGATGGTTCTTGGTGGTAAGGGTCTACTCTGTGAACTTGCTACTTGCTGGATACCAGGAAGAGGCCCTGTGGGTAATGGATGCTTAGTACTCCTTCTTTACTATTGGTTTCTTTATGTATGTTGCTAGTTCTGAGAATGGTGTGTATGCTGCTCCCGCCCATGTGTTTCCGCATTTCCTACAGCTCCATATCCCTGTTGATATCCTGTACACTGTTCCTTTTGCTTCGCAGAATGGGCATGTGTGTTTTGCGTACCTCTTTAATAGTACGTCTCTCACCCTCTTCCTCACGCTTACCCCGTATCTTGCTCCGTATCTCCCCGCCGGTCCTACTACCTTTGTTCTACCCATCCTAGGCCCCCTGTTTTAGTGCTTGGTCTAGGGTTTTTAGGTATACTTGTGCTACGTTCTTCCCTATCCTAATGGCCTCCCTTAGCTCCCCCATCTTCATCCCCCCGGGTCCTGTTTTCTGAGCTCCTACAATCCTTAGCTTGTCGTCGAACGATAGTACTAGCCTGTAGTCAGCTATCACCTCCTCCTCGAAGGTTGGGTCTACTACTAGGTAGTCCCCTATCTTAGCTAGGGTTACTGTTGTGACCATACAGTTTATCTTCAACTGTCTATATGCACCCTCCCTCTTGACCACTATCTCTCCTGTCTCCGTCTCCTCGTAGTCCGGTATCCTGGTTGTCGCTAGCGCGGCCATTGCTGCTAGCATGCTTGCGTCAAACAGGTTTCCATCGTGGTCTAGGACGTACACGTCTACCCAGAGGTTCCACGCCTTCTCCCCAACCCTTATGACAAGGGACTCCAGGTCTACTGCTTTAACCTCTCTAAGACTCCTATCTATAACTCTAGCTAGCTCTATTGCATTCTCATCCGGGGGCCCTGGCTCGAATATGGGGGATGCTAGTGGGACGTTTTCAGCGTGAACCACGAGGACACCCTGGTTAGGTGTATCCTTGAAGGGCTGCCCTAGCTCGACTTTAACACCCACCAGTACCTGTGTATTACCGAGGCTGACTTGAGCTGAGCCCTCAGCCTTATCTAGAACCCCGGTTTTTATCGTGATACTACGTGGAGCATGTATGCTCCTACCGTCAGCCCTCAACCCCTTCTCGTACAAGCTTATGTAGGTCTGCCTCTTTATATGGGGTATTATGGGTAGCTTGAACGGGGTTACACTCAACCCTCTACGCCTCCTCCCCCACGGCTTCGAACTTAGATCTCAAAACCTCCTTCTCCATCGAGACTATCTTCTCAATAGCGCTCCACGCCATCGAGAGACCCTTCTCCACCTCCTCCTCCGTTAGGACACCGTTGAGCTGGAAGAGCGTTATTAAACCTAGATCGGGTGCACCTGCGATAGGCATATCAGCCTCTCCCATTGAATCCTCTACCTCATCTAGGTCCAGTACTAGGACCCCGTTAATCTTGCCGACCGCCACCCCCGCAACGAGACCCTTCATCGGTATCCCTGCATCAGCTAATGCTAGGGATGCAGCTGTAACCCCTGCCACCCTAGTCCCACCATCAGCTTGTAGAACCTCTATGAATATATCGATAACTGTCCTGGGGTACTCGGCTAGCAGGACTATATCCTCTAGAGCCTCTCTTATAACCTTGGATAACTCAATCTCCCTCCTTGAGGGTGCCGGGTTCTTCCTCTCTGTTGTCGAGAAGGGTGCCATGTGGTATCTAACCCTCAGTATAGCCCTATCCGGGAGCACCATGTACTTCTGGAATGGCTCCCTAGGCCCGTAGACAGCTGCTAGAACCTTCGTCTTACCATACTCTACTAGGGCTGAGCCTGTAGCATTAGCTAGGACGCCTACCTGCATACGTATGGGTCTAAGCTCGTCAAACCTCCTACCATCATGCCTAAGGCCGTTCTCGTCTATCAACCTAACCTGGGTTTTACCACTCAAATCTACACACCCCTCCTCGCTCTCTCCTCCTCTATAAACTTCGCAACCCTCTCTGTTAAGCCTACAGTGTGGGCTTCAGCCTCTATCAACTTCAAGGCCATGATAACTATCATCTCGAGCTCCCTATTAGGGCACTCTATGTGAACTCTCCCATTAACAGCTGGGAACAACGTACACCCTGTCTTCTCCTCTATCATGTTAACCATACTCCTCTTCCTCCCTATAACCCTTGGTATCTTAGATGGGGATACATCTACTATGAATCCGCTGACGATCCTCCCCAGGCCGTCCCCCTGAACGCTTAGAACGGGGTTCCTGGTCTTATCGAATAAGACGATTTTAGCCTTGATATAGTCACCTGGCTTAAGGTACCTGGATAGATCGTCTGTTGCTGGGTTGAAGGGCCTACCTAGGAAGTCGTGTGCTGGGAGCACAGCCTGGTACGGCGAGTTTATGTCAACCTGCCAGCTGGTGATAGCTATTGATTCCACAAGGCCTATGACTATGTGGCCTACCTCGGGCATGTAGACCCCCTTAAGGTTTATGAAGACATTCTTGTCATCCCTCCTCGATAGAAGCCCTATAACTGTTGCCACCTTAACTCCCCCCATGTCGAGCGTGTAGGGATGCTTGCCCTCAACCTTGGAACCTAACCTCTCTCCGGGAACCACTATGGATCCGTGTAGCTCTCTAGCCATCTAGCCTACCACCTTAACATTCACTGTAGCCCTACCTTTAGCTAGACCCTGTATCCTGTTAATAACCTCTATTTGAGCTCCAGCTGGAACCTCTACTTCAACCTTTAAACTACCGTCCTTGAGCCACTCGCTCCTCTTAACCTCGCCGATCCTCTTAGCCTCTGATGCAACCTTGCCAGCTACATCTGGTGGTACTATGAACTCTATCAAGGCTTTAGCGATCTTTATAGGCATTACCCTCGATAGCTTAGAGACTATCTCCAAGGCTTGGGATTCAGCATCCCTGTACAGGTCTATACCTATACCTAGCTCCTCCATAGCCGCTTCAATCCTAGACTCTGGTATCGGCATCCCCGTCTTAGGGTCTACAGCGTTCCTAGCGATATAGGCTATAATCTTCCTCTTCTTAGCCTCAAGCAACCTCCTCCTCTCATCCTCGGTTAACTGTATCTTACCCTCCCTCAGAATTCTCTCAGCTATAACCCTCACATCATCCGTGCCAAAAGCCTTCTTTAAGCTTTCAGGGCTTGCTTTAAGCCCCTTCCTGCTATCCTTGTACACCGTATCCGTCCAGAGGACCTCGTTTAAATCCAGCTTCTCACCCTCCTTGTACCTGAAAGCCTGTTCTGGTTTAACTAGTATCTCGAACCTCTCACCTTTAACCTCAATCCACGCCACTACATAGCTTCTCTTAGACACTCCACCACTCCCTAGGAACTAGTGTTGTTGTAGAAGCCCTTTAACCTCTTAGAGTTTTATGCTAGGAGCTCCGGTTCCAGACCCTTTACTATGCTCTTAATCTCCTCTTGTGTTAGTTTTCTGAACATCCTCTCCTCTCTATCAACGTAGCCTATCTCTACTAGCTCGTGGAATGACTGGAAGAGCTGCTCCTTCCTCTCCTCCCCTGTGGCTACCCTACTCTTGAATAAAGCCTCTATTGCTAGCCTGATCATGACATCTATGGATAGATCCTCTCTGTACGTTTTCTCCAGGAAGCTGTTGACGAAGCTATCACCCATCCCTATTGCTACCGCTTTGTAGCTGAAGTACTGCCCTCCAGGATCCGTCCTGTATAGTTTAACAGTTCCATCTGAGTTCACACCACCGAATATAAGTGCTACACCGAAGGGCCTCACACCACCGTGTTGCGTGTAAGCTTGCTTAACATCTGCTACAGCCTTAGCTAGGTACTCCACTGTCGCCTGCTCCCCGTAAACAAGCCTGTGTCTTACCGCTACCAACCTCACATAGTCTATGAGTATCCTCCCATCACTACCCATCCCTGCGAAGGCGACCCCCACGTGGTCGTCGACCTTGTATATCTTCTCTATATCGCTTACATCGAGGAGGGGGGATAACCTCCTCTTCTCAGCAGCTAGAACTACACCCTTAAAACTCTTAATACCCAGGCTAGTCCACCCCTTCTTAACAGCCTCGAAGGCGTACCTAACCTGGTATAGGTCACCCTCCGGTGAGAATATGGTGGCAGCCCTATCATACGCCATAGCCTGTGGTGTGGGGAAAGCCACCCAGTCCACCTCCAATCCTCTGGCTATGAACTAAACCTTTAATCTCCATATTCGGGATCCGGCGAACACCCGCCTTTAAAGAGCAGGGGCATCGCTATTAACCCCTAAGCTGGGGTAATGTTTTAAGTGGAGTTAGGGTTGGACTGGGTGTCGGGGATCCTGCTACCTTTAATATTAGGGGCTTTGATGGGATCCGCTGGCGGGGCTGTGATAGCGTACCTTGTGGTGAGGAGGCTTGTGAGAGAGCCTATTATAGGGTATACCTTGGGGGCTGGTAGGAGGGCTTCTAGGAGGGGGAGGAGGTATATTGTATTCGAGGTTCTCGGAGTGGAGCCTGTTAAGTTCGAGGAGTTGAGGGACGCCATAATGGGTACCGTTAGGAGGGTTTACGGTGAGCTAGGTGAAGCTCGTTTAAGGGTTAAGCTTATAGAGTATGATGAGGTTAGGAGGAGGGGTATCCTGAGGGTTAGGAGGGAGTTTAAGTTGCATGCCCTAGCAGTTCTAGGTCTTACCAGGGATTTTAATGGTAGGAGGTTGCTACTAATACCCATATCCACTACCGGTTCTCTTAAGAGGGCTAGGGCTCTTGTGAGGAGTTAGACCCTCCTAGCAGCTGTTGCAACGATCTTTATGATATCCCCGTCGTTGACCTTGTACGATTCACCTACCCTCTGTTTTGTCCTAGCGTTTATAGCGTATAGGAATGTCTCTCCTAGCTCGCTATGTATCCTGTACGCTACATCCCTAGCCGTGGACCCCCTTGGTACTATTAGTGCGTCTGGTAGCACCCTACCCTGCTTATCTATTAACTTAACAGGATCTTCTACCGGGTACACTACTATGCTGTCCAGTAGGTTGAATACAGCCTCGTTTAAGGCCTCCTGGACACCCGTTGAACCCCACTTCTTTAACA
>JAPYWV010000120.1 GCA_028276165.1 Acidilobaceae archaeon | reverse complement strand
CTCCTCCACCCTCCCTAGAACCTTAGCCATGTCGCTAGGAAGGTTGCCTACAACTTTGAAGCTACCATCCCCAGGTATGTACTCTATGAGGCCCTTAGCTGAGGCTTTCCTAAGGATTAACTCTGCTAGGGAGCTTGTCGGCACTACAGGTACACCTTTAAACTCCTCCTTAAGCCTCTTAATGTTATCCTCAGCTACGGGGATGTCAGCTTTATTAGCTACAATTACTATGGGTTTAGAGACCCTCCTAAGCTCGCTTACGAATTGTCTTAGATCCTCCCTCGTCCAGCTAGTAAGCTTCTTTGATTCGAGACCTGTTAGTTCAAGAGCTCTAGCCACATGGTTTTTGTTTATGCTCAGGCCTGACAGCCTTTGGGCTAGAGCTCCTGCAACATCTAGAGCCCCACTTGTATCTATGAACCTCGCTAGCCTATCCCAATCCCTTAACACTATGTTGAACATCCACTCCTCTATCTCGAACACCATTTGCTTAACCTCGTTAACCGGATCGTAGGTGCCTGGTTTAACGGGTCTACCTTCCTCGTCAGTGGAGCCACTAGCATCCACCACCAGTAGTAGTGCATCAGCTCTCCTAACGTGATCCAGGAACCTATTCCCAAGACCCCTACCCTGGTGAGCTCCTGGTACCAAGCCTGCTACATCAACTATCTTAACTGGAATGAACCTCCAACCAAGCCTACAAATGCTGTTAGACGCATTACACCCAGGTAAGCCTAGCTCCACGTGAGGGCATTTCTTCCTAACATAGGCTACCCCGATATTAGGATCTATTGTGACAAAGGGTCTATTCTCTATCGGGACATCTATCTCTGTAGCTGCTGAGAAGAACGTCGACTTACCAACGTTAGTCTTACCTACAACACCTAGGAGTATGTTTGAAGCCTCCACGTGTAACACCTGGAGTTTGCATAGCGTGCTAAAGGTTAAACGCTGATATCCCCGATCGCCATGGATACTATTGACGCTGGAGAACTTGAAACCCACGATGCAGCCTGCTCGGGCCTAAGCCCGAGGGTGTAGAGTAGCCCTATTACGCTAACAGGACTCCACATCATGTACTCATCTACAGCATCGCTAACAGCAATAGCTCTAACGTTAAGCCTCCTAACCCTATCAACAACCTCGTAGAGGTAGCCTATGGATACCCCTCTGGAAACGTATGATAGTGGGATCTCGAAAGCCCCCCAACCCCTACTCCTGAAAAGCCTCTCCTGGGATTTATCTATGAATACCTCTGTTCCAGGCTTTACCCTGAGCATGTGAACCCTCTTGTTAACCCCAGCGTACCTAGCTGCATCTATAGACTCTGCTTCGACGGCCACGAGGGCCTTACCCCCAACTAAATCCCATACCCTGTCGAGAGCCACCCTGATGTCAGATCTGGTTGCACCTCTAACTGTAACCCTCGTAACTATCCTAACACCCTCACCTCTAGCTACACTCGCTAACCTCCCCATGTCCAGGTTATCCCTGTACTCAACTGCTAGGATCCTGTAGCCCAGCCTAGATGCCAGCTTGATCATCCTCAATGCCACATCTTCATCAGCCGGTCTTATCGAGAGATCAGCGTACCCTATCTTCATGAAGTTCTAGCCCCGTGCTCCTGCGAGGAGCTCCCTATAGTATTTTAAAGCCTCCCTCTTTCCACCACTAAACCTCACGTGAACCCTTATAACATCGTCACCCTCCTCTAGCACAAGGATACCCTTGAAGGCATTCTGTTTACTTAACCTCATGTAGAGTCCTCCCTGCTTGTCAACCCTATCCTCTAGTGTTTCGCTAAGCCTCATCCTATCAGCTTCGCTCAACCTCCCTACAATGTACTTTAGTGTTTCAAGAGCACCCTTTGGATCCTCTATTTCTACGGTTAACACCTCTATGGGGTTGCCGTAGTAGCCTTCGTATACATCTGTTTCAAACCTCAAGCTACCCCTAAGTGTTTCAGGGAACACTTCTAGGATAGCCTTTACAACCTTATCCCTGTTCTCCGTAGCGTGTACGTAGGCTCTAGCTTGTAGCGATAGGATCGCCATGCCCTCCCCGTGGATCCCTACTCCTCGCTGGGCTTTATTAACCTGGCACCCCTACTAGCCTCGTGCCTCCTCCTCTCCTCCCTCTCTCTAGCCTTCTTCTTCCACTTATGCTTATGGGTGCCCTTTAAACCTCTACTCTTGAGGAGCCCTCTCATCTTCCTACCAGCACTTGTAAGCCCTCTGAAAGGCCTCCCCCTATGCTTGCCAGAGCACACCCAGTTTAGCTCCGGGTCGCTCTTGATTGCCGGATGGTTTGGATCCACTAGTATAACCTCATACCACTTGTACCTGCCATCCTCGCCTACATAGTAGCTGTTGAGGACAACCATGTTCATGTACTTGGCTTGGGCTCTCTCCTCAGCAATCAACCTAAGGCTTTTAGCTGGAGCGAAACCGTAGACACCCATCCTCTTAGGCCTCCTACCCTTATTAGGTCTAGGCTTCCTCCTACCACCCTTCCTAACCCTAACCCTGACAACTATAACACCCTGCTTAGCCTTGTAGCCGAGCTCCCTAGCCCTATCAAGCCTTGTAGGCGTATCAACCCTTACAATCGAGGGTTGCCTCCTCCACTCTATAAGCCTAGCTCTCATCAGAAGCCCGTGCTCACCATCGTAGGGCCTCTTCCACAGAAGCTTCATGTAGTGGTACGCGGACTTAGCCATACACTATGCACCATCCATTGCCAGCTAGTAACTCGAGAAATAGACCTTTTAAGCTTAACAACAGCCTTGATACCGCCGAGCTTCAATACGAGTATGCGGGATCCCAAGGAATGCGGGGCAGCCCCCCTAGTAGTATTCCCGCCGAGGAGGGTTCCAGGTCGTTGGACTAGACGTCTAGGAGGTGTTTAACTCGAGGTGGCTCATCGAGTATCACATCCTGGTATTTTGAGTCTAACGTCCCCCCTGGCGTGTATTACATTCATGTACATTCTAAACTCTCTCCTGAGTAACTCTAAGTCCGCATAGGGGCTTCTCACCACTTCATGCCATGGCGGTGTTACGTTTGGATCCCATGTTTTTAGGTAGTGTTCTATGTTTACACCGTGGTTCCTCGCCACCCTTATTAACGTCCTCGGCCCTCCCCCCTTTCTAGCCCATTCTACTATGAGCTTGCCCATCTCCACCCCGGCCCTCCCTATTGCTACCTCTACCGCTGCCCAGTCCGGGTTGAACGTGGATACCTCGATACCAGCTTTCGAGAGCTCCCTCCCTATCCACTCTAGCTTTTTCTCCGCCTCTCCCACATCGAATCCCAGCCATTGTAGTGGTGTTTGTGGTTTTGGCATTAGCGGGTTTACCGTCGCCTTTACGACCCCACCTCTCCTCCTAACTGTTTCCGCTACCTCTACCGCCATTCTTATCGTCTCCCTCACGTCCTCCTCTGTTTCCCCGGGGAACGCTGTCATCAGGTATAGTTTTATGTTCCTTATGCCCCCCTCTAGAGCGTTTTCCACAGCTTCCAGTGTAAGCTTGGGGCCTATGGGTTTTAGTATTGCTTTTGCTATTACACAGCTTCCAGTCTCAGGGGCTATAGTTATTGTCCTCTGCCCCCCCTCCGCTATCAGCCTTGCTCTCTCCACTGTTAGCGTCTCAGCCCTAATGCTTGGTACTGACACTTCAAGCCCCATTGTTACAGCGTACTCCAGTATCTTATCAGCCGCCGGGTTGTCGAAGAATATTAAGCTGTAGAAGCTAACCTTAGAGACCTTGTTAACCTCGACC
>JAPYWV010000051.1 GCA_028276165.1 Acidilobaceae archaeon | reverse complement strand
GCTTTTCCCATGTTGTGGATGGGAGTTTCCATTGTATACTGTTAGCACACATGTTAATGGATATGGTGTCCAAGGGTAACGTATATAAGCTTTGATTCATGTGTGGTTTTTTAAGCTTCCTTTGGTGTACTTGTTATCTAATTCTAGTGTTTTCCGCTTTTGGTTTATATTGTTGTTAATGTGTTTGGTGCTTCCGGTGGTGTTTTTATGTGTTTTTGGTGGTTTGGGGTTTCACTATTATGGTTTTTCCTTTGCAGCCTGGGTGTGCTATTGTTATGTCTCCTTTCAATAGTGCTTCTTTGACGTGTGTTGCTTGTCTTGGTGTTAGTGTTCTAGCTAAAGACAGCCTTCTAGGTTGTAATAGATAAATGTAAGGAATTTCAGGGGGTCGTATAGCCTACGACGTCCTCTAGATGGTGAAGCTGTCACCAAGCTAGTCTATGGTGGCCTTACCGTAGACCATGCTGGGAGTTACTTTAAACCATGGTTTGCCCTTGGGAGGAGCTCCCACAACTACCTATGCTGGGATGTTAAGGTAACCTTGTAGAAGCTGGTGTTGTCTAGGATCTTCATTTCACCTTACCAGCCCCCGCATTTAACGTGTTAGTGGGATCAGCTCATGGAGGTGGGGCCCACTAGAATCATATGCCTAGGTAACCCCTTATAGGGCAAGTACGCATCGTGATTAGGGAGGTTAACGTAGCCCATGTTGGGTTTAAACTCTAAGCTAACCCTAAGGTGCAGTGGAGGCTCCACGGCCTACAACGACCAAGTAGAGATAAGGTGGCCTTGGCCACGGTAAACCCTCACTTGAAGAGTATTGCTAGTATTATTGTAACCCACATTGTTATCTGTACCCCTAGGATCCATAGAAACCTGTTGTTGAGATCCCTCCTTAGATCGCCTATCTCACTCATTATTTCATTCCTTAAACCTTTGATCTCACCTTCAACGTAGGCTCTCAGATCTCTAATCTCAGCCCTTAGATCCCTGATCTCGCTCTCAAGGTGGTTTAACCTCTTATCCATCTGCTCCAGTATACCCTCTATCCTGGCAACCCTCTCCTCCAAGCTGGATCTCTCCACATACAACCCCTAGTACGTTAGAGCACGTTGGAGTTATTTAAGGTTTAAGATCCTCCACCGACCTCCTTGAAGGTTACCTTTGAGCTGGAGGCCTCTGGATGTCCAGGGTAACTCTCATCATGACCGTGAGGCGTGAGGGTAAGGGGTTCCCGGGGGGTTTAGCGTTGAACTCTAGTAACCATCCCATCTAACCCCACCTACCTCCTATGGAGCTTACACCTGTTATCCTCTAGGGAGGTTGCCTTGGTGTAGGGGTTGATCTTCCGGACTAGTAGCTTCTCCTCCTTAGCCTTGATAGGATTTGTGCTCCCGCTCTACGTGTTGTAACGTACCTTAACATGTTCGGCACCGTTGCCCTGAATACCGGGTCTCCTATCAGCTTCTCTGTGTAGGCTTTGAGTATAACGTGTGGTTTAAGCTTGTAGGGTGCCTCGGCTAGCCCCTCCCTTATCATGTTGCATGCTTTTAGGAGCTCCTCCAATGCCCTCTGTGCTCTGAGCTCCAAGGCTATACCCCACGTCCTCTTGTTAGTCCACGTCCACGCTGTTATGCAGTCTAGGAGTAGTATCATGTGCTCCTTGTATACTGCGTGTGCAGCTGCCACAACGACCTCAGCCTCCCTCGTCAGACCATAGGCTCTAAAGCCTCCTATCTCGAGCTCCTCCCTATGCTCCCTCAGTAGCCTACCTCCGTCCAGGTACACTGTCCAGGCGAATGATGGTTGTGTGTACAGGTCCACTGTGAAACCCCTCCTAGACAACGTTACAGTGTAGGGCTCTGAGATAGCAACCTCGAAGCCTAAGGACTTGAGGGCTCTAACAGCTCTCCCAACACAACCTCTATCGACTAGCACGTCTAGGTCGACTGACACGTGCTCAACAGGCCTCCTAAACTTGAACAAAGCATAGTCAACCCCCCCGAGGGCCCTAACAACCTCCACAGTATTCCCCACAAACCACCTGTACCTACGCTCCTCGCGTAGAAGCTCACCCTCAGGGGAGCGAACCCTCCTAAGGTAGGCTAGGTAAACCTTATTCAACCTAGAGAGCTGAGCAAGCCTCTCAACCTCCCAGCCCACAGGCCTATACGAACCATACAGGGTCCTCAAAAGCCTCACAGTACCCGTTTCACAAGACATCCAAACACCTCAGCTGGAACCCACACAGTAAACCCTCCTGGAACACCGGAGACCTCCCCCCAAGGTTACCCCTGGGTTAAGCCTTTGTAGAGCTCTTATCCTCTCTTGTTTCCAGGCATGATAGGATCTCCTTTACGACTGCCTGTGGGCTCCTCCCACCTGTGTCAACGCTGCATCTAGACGTGTACCTGGCTAGTATGTTGTATGCTACGAGCTCCCTAGCAATAAAGCCTCTCGGCACATCAGCCCTCCCAGCTAACGTGCCCACGTCAGCGTAGAGGTAGACAGGGCCCTCTAGGGCCGCAAGCCTTACGAGGAACCTACCGTAGATGCTCGAAAGGAACGATGGATGCCCTAGGGTTACAACAACCCATACGATGAAGTCCATGAAACCCCTATCGCAGACAAGCACCCCACAGAAACGCCTCAGGATAAACCTCACGATAACATGTGGAATGAGGGACCAGAACTCAACATGAACCCACAGGGGCCTAAGCCTTACCGGAACACAAACCCCATAGTAGGGGTTACAGTAACCCCGGAAAGAGCCAAAGCAGGAGAGGAGCCTGTAGAGGAGAGATGCAAGCAGATGAGAACCCCTAAACCAGTGAACACAAGTAGGACCATGACGGGAGAAGTAGGAGGCTAGAAGCCTGACAACAGTAGTCTTACCAGAACCATCGGCACCAGATAGAGTTATGTAATTAGAAAAACTTGAAGTTATCGATTTCACTCCTGACCTCGTTTCGTTTCCTGCTTCTCTATGATCTCCATAATCAATTTGTAGACGACTTTCAAGGTTTGACTCTCATTCAAGTCAGTAGTATCAATTATGATCTTTCTTGAATGTCCAACCATGTTCGTGCAATAACGTGTTAAAAGCTTGAGATATTGTCTTTGTGGTTCTCCATAGCCTCTTTTATGCCATCTCCTAACCAACTCCCTAGTATCAGCCATTAAGATGATCAAAGCATCGGGTTCGTGCCTTGTGAGAAGGCTGAGAATGATATTTAATGGGGTTCGAGGCAGCGACTTCATACCGAGCATTTGCTTACCTACGTATAAATAATCAAGTATGGAGGTATACGCGTATTCCTCGACCAAAACCACAAAACCTAACTTTTTAAGCAATCTGAGAAGCAATAGTTTTGCAGGTATAAAGAGAGAGGCGTCAAAATACATAGTAAAACTAAATAATGTTCTGCTAACTTTAACTTTTCCTGCCTTAATAAGCAACAACCAGGGAGCATGCATACCTCTAGACTTCAAACCAAGAATTCTTGCAGTGAAGAGCCAGAGAACAAATGATGCTCCATGAAAAGATTTCAAAAAACTAACATAGATCCTTCGACCCTGAACTCTAAACACTTCAGCTAAGTAACGCATAATAGTGGATTTACCTACACCTACAGGACCGAGAAAAACCACTAATGCACCATTCCTAGATCTCAACAAACTACTCATATGTTAACATCATCCTATATCTGTGACTTCACCTTCTAATAGTTAGTGTAAGACTCTCTTTTTGTTAATGAAGTGTATAATCCTAAGTATTTCTTTGCTACAATATCCATTCTAAATAATCTATGGATCCTTGCCAGCTGGCGTTCCGATACTGACCTATAGAGGCTATAATCTGAGAGTAGCATTGTTACCTTACCCGCTAGATCCACAGGATCTCCCGGCTTATATAGGGTCAAGTTGTCACCTACAATTTCCGGGAATGTTGTCGCCTTTGGTGCTACTAATGGTACTCCACATGCCATAGCCTCTACTGCTCCTAGCCCGAAGTTCTCGTACTTGGAGGTTCTAACAAAGATATCGGCAGCCCTGTAGAGTAGGGGTAGCTTGCTATGTGGTATCCAGCCTATGTGAAGTTTTGCTCTCCCAGTCTTTAGGAGGGCTTTCAGGGAGGGTTTTATCCGTTCGTAGTAGTGCTTCACTACGGCTCTACCCTTAATGTATATGTATGCCTCTCCCACCTCCCTGAGGATGTGCTCCGCTGCATCTATGAAAGTCTCTAAGCCCTTTTCAGGCGATATCCTATCATTACATAGGATGACCCTAGCGTTTAGAGGTATCCCAAGCCTCCTTCTCGCAAGCTCGCGGGGAATACTGGGGTTAAATAATTCCGTGTCAACACCATGATGTATTACAACGATTCTTCTTGAGCCTATCTTCACCTCCTCACCTTGTCTTGTGAAGTTAGAGGGAGCAACGTAAACGTCAACATAATCGTTGATAGCCTCATAAGCATCCCTAGGGAAGGGGGTAGCGTGGAGAACCGCTATCACAGGCTTCCCAAGCTTCTTAGCCTCCTTCGCAAGCTCGACATTCAAAGAATTCAGGTGAACCACATCAGCCCTCCTCATCACCCAGCCTCTCGCAAATCTACCTATGTACGGTGGAACGACTTTAAACGTACCATATCTTCCATGTAATCTCTCGTAAAGATAAATCGCGTAGAGAAGAGGATGCCCTATATCAACATAGACACTCGCTTCAAAGCTTAAAGCCTTTGGAAGATCAAGATTATAGGAGGCTAAAACCGAAGAAGCATAAAAGTATACCTTAATCATTAGCTCTTTCCAAAACAGCTACACCACCATTACTGTATGCTAAGTTGTTGTCTAAGATATACAAGTATATCTTTTGAAAAGCATTAAGCCTATATGCTAATGGTTCGTTAAGATACCCAGCCTTAACTGATATAGGTAGAACAGTATACTTGCTAACAACATTTCCTTCAATTATAGGACTCCTCCAAACAAAACAATCATAAAGTGATGGAGCATAACCCATAATTTGCCATCCCGAAACAACGTCAGAAGAGATTGAAGAAATTTCTCTTGAACATGATAAAAGCCTCTCCCTTAGGAACTCTGCCACATTAACCTTGTAGGGGGTGTTCACAGTATGAACTATCAAAGGCTGATCATCTATTTTCGGCATGATAAGCCAATTACCGTCAAACAATAATCCTATGACCAATAACATTAATAGTATTAAAGATAATACCTTCTTATTTAACATCTTAGAAAGCGTTAAACTTAATAAGGGTAGAGTGATTATGACTAGGATCCCGGTATGTGCCGTTGCAGTATAAAGATTTCCTCCAGACAATAAAATAGTTGCAGTTAACAATGAATTAACTAGCGTGAAACCCATGTATGACAACGTGAAAGTAGCGAAATCGTCGTGATAGTTTTGAGAGGATCTCTTACTCAATAGCATCGAAATGAAACCGTATATGATCATCAACATAACTATGGAATATATTGTAATTGCTCCATGCGATCTAAACAAGTACAAACTTATGTAATCGCCGATCGATAAATGCATAGATACGTATTCAAGAGATTGAACTTGAGTAGAAGGCTTGACTTCAAGCTGTAGCAACGATCCTATTAAATTAAGCCCTACCATGAGGAACGTTTTTCCATACCTTACAGCATCATAAAAGAACTTTATAAAGAAGCTGATAAGTACCATGATAGTGATCATAATAACTTTTTTCTCTTCTACATGAAGTTTTTTATGAAAGAGCTTAAAACTTAGCACCAGCAGTATTAGACCAAAGAAAATTGTATTTAACAGGTTGGCTACACTGTGGGCATTTAATAAAGCAGTCAATGTGATGACGAAAGCTAGTATTGAGGAGTACTTGAACTTCCCATACACTATATAGTTGAAGAAAATAAAGTGAAGTAGTAGTAGATATGGCCAAGCGTAAGTTTGTAGTGTGAGTGTAGGATTAAGTGATAGGAGTGCTGTCAAGCCGAGAATAATGGTTTGCGACACAGAATTCCCATAAGTGTTGGACTTCTCGAATACCATGCGTGATCTCTTCGCAAATGCATACACCATAAGAATACAGTAGAAGGCTATGATCATTTCTGTAAGCTTTAAAAAGTTGTCGAGAACAGAGGGTTTGCCTATTTCTAGGCTAGGTACACCCATAACCACGTACATAATGGAGGTTAACATAGGCCCTATTGGTAAAGTATTATATGCACCTGCGTATTCGGCATAAAATCCTTTTCGGGGAACTCTACCATTCACTATTAAATCCTCTATAAATCCCCTTAAGCCTGTGGTATCAAACGGATTCACTAAGTACTCGTTTGAAAATAATGTTATAGCTTTAAGTGAGGTAATGTACAATAAAAATACGAGCAGAATCTTAGAGAGGAAATTCTCAGTCGAACTCTTTATTTTAATGTTTTGCATTATGATAATAATGATTAATAGGAATGATAAATTCAATATCAATATCCTTCGATGTAGTTCATATAAGTATTCGGGAAAAGTCTGTTGCAGGCTAACTATGCTAAGAACTATACTTGCTGATGATATTATAAATAAGTTTAACAAAGTTGTCATTAAGATTTTACTGTTACTCTCTCCCATAGTGCCTTACACGTTCACATACTTGACATGAACCGCAATGATTGGACCAAAATAGCTTTTATAATTCCTTAAGAGTAGCTTTACGCGTCAAGTTAATTCCTCCAAGCGATACTATTGCAACGAAAGGCAATAGCAACAATAAGTGAATGCTGTCAGTTGCTGTGTGATCATGTAATCAACAAAACGGTCTCCATAATTAGTATAACGCTATACCTCATAAACTTGCTCTGCATTACTTGCATATAATAATTTTCTTTAAAAATATCTGTACAAAAATTCACGCAATCTCTCCTTGAATTTTTCCATACATAAAAGCTCTGCTTCTTTTCAAAGCTAGTGAAGCCTTCTTAAGATAATGATCTAGATCGTTAAGTAACATTTCAATTTTCATAGTTGCCTCATTAACAGAGCTATATGCGTAGCCCCACATTTCTTTCTGTTCTAGAATGTCATACCAGGGTCCCCCACTTTTGTGAACTATAGGTACGCAGCCTGATGCCATAGCTTCAATTATGGATATTCCAAAATGTTCGTAGGGCATTGGGTGAAGGTATACTTTACTCTGCATTCTTAGAGAGTGTAGTTCTTCGAAGGATGCGTTAGGTCGAAGTCTGACGTTGTGGATGTGCTCCCTCTCAATATAATTTCTGAGGTATTCGTAATACTCGCTGTCTACAAGGGTGCCTACGATGACGAATTCGCTGTCATTTACTTCCTTTGCAATATCTAGGATTGTCTCAAGCTTTTTCTCTCTAGAAAATCGAGAGACAGTAAGCACCATATTCCTTTTCTTCTCCACGCTTTTAAGAAAATCGTTGTAACTCATAGGCTCTATTGGAAGAGGTGGGTGGAGTATGATGGTCTTAGCACAAATATCGGGGGTCGTGTAGCAGAGCACCCTTCTAGTGAAGCTACTATTAACGAATATGAACCTACATAACCTTAGTGTCCATAGGTGTAGTTCCTTTCTTAGTTTTGCTCTTAAGCTAGTATCCTCACCTACGCTGAAATAGGGGAAATGCACGTAGCAGATGTGAGCTGGAATAGGTATGGAGTCTGCGTTGAGGTTTATTGTAAGGGACTTAATGCTCATTAAGGACAATGTGTTTTGTATTAATCTAATGTACGGTACCCCATGCCATAACCTCTTTGCGTAAAACACTCCTAGAGGTTTGAATGACACATCTCTAAGAACGTTTACGAATTCAAAGGGGAAAGTATGTGTTATCAGAGGGTCGGGCTCGTCTTTCGTATAGAGGATTATCCTTGCTCCTAACCTATGTTCTACGAAAAATCTTATGAATGCTAAGGTTACAAGCTCTCGTCCCCCTCGGGCATTAAGAGTTCCTGATATTACATGGATAGTGTCCCACATTGGAAGCGCTTACTCACCTAACATGGCTTACATAGATTATGTCTGTCTCATGACCAATTCTTCTATCGATTATCTTAAAACCGTACTCTTTCAATTTACAATAGAATTTTCGTAAATCAACTACCGTTTTATGCAACTCAATAACCATCCTATGAATACAACCTCTCGTAAGGTAACTCTTACCTCCCTCTAGGAACTCTAGTTCCGCTCCCTCAATATCAACCTTAGCTATATCAATGTATTTAGGTATAACCTCATCACCGATTAATTGATCTAGTGAAACTACCTCAACGATAAACTTCTTAGAGTGTAAAGTCTTATGCCACTCTGGTACAAGCGTCGAGCTACCCACCAGGAACTCCTCCTCGTAGAAAGGCATGTAGCCATCATGGCTCCACACAGCTTTATTGAGATATTCCACGTTTTCAAGTTTGTTAAGCACAATGTTAAGGGAAAGGAGTATGTATGAGACCGGGTGAGGTTCTATAGCGAAAATCCGCCTAGCTTTATAATGCTTTAATGTATAGAGGCCTATGAAAGCACCTAGATCTAGGATAACGTCGTGTTCACTTGGTATGAAATCCTTATGCTTCTCGTAGATCCTCCAAACGAAAATCTCATCATAGGTAGTTATGTAAGTCCTTAGATACTTTGGTTCTAATAAGGTGATAGCGTGAAGACCGTTAGGGAGTTTGTGTATCCAGGTCTTTCTCCTGAACTCTTCTCTCCTCGCATTTACCGCCATCTCATTATAACGATGCCTTACCTGGTGGTAGTCAAGTAATGAAATTATGAGAGAGCCAAGATCCTTATATTCAGAGGCTAGTTCGTACAAGGTTTTAAATCTCCTGAGGGTTTTAAGCATTCACATCAACCTACCTATTACGTTCAGTAATCTCTGTTTAAATACCTCAAAATCGTAGTGTCTAGCTCTTTCAATAGCTAGTTGAGAGTACTTATTCCACACCTCTATGTCGTCAACGAGCATCTCGATAATATCTGATAACTCGTCTACCGTGGTATAGCTAAGGCCGTAAATACCCCTATCTATTACATCGAAATAGGGACCTCCTGACTTATGCACGATAACGGGGGTACCTGAGGCCATCGCTTCTACAACATTTATGCCAAAATGCTCATACCTAGAGGAGTTAACGAAAACCATTGAATTCGAGAGGATCTCTTGCTTCCTTTTCTCTGAAACATCTCTTTCTATAACCATCTTCACATCATATGCTTTTGCTAGACCAAGAACATTTAAGAGGTACTCATACTTACCCGTGAAACCCGCCAGCCTAATTTTAACCTTCCCCTTAAGAACAGTACTTCTCCCAACAGCCTCAATAAGCTCTTCATAACGTTTGTCTGGATCCAGCCTACCTATACTGACGATCTCAAAACTCCTATTTTCCCTAGGTTGAATAGCGAAGTTCTTAACTTCAATGGGAGGTTGCAGTACATCCGGCTCTCTACCCCAATACTTTTTAGCCAAGTACGCCATATATTTGGAGTTTACAATAACATGATCCACGTACGACCACGGTTCAAAATCTATAGACGACAACCTCCCTACAGCCACGTTAAATCCGAACCATAACATTGATAGATCAGACCACTTGTATCTCCTATAAAAACCTCTTATCTCAACATACCAAGGTGTTATCATGTGATAGTAGACGATAGTCTTAACACCTACCCTATGAGCTTTAGTAGCAACACGCTTCGACATTCCGCCACTGGCTATGATCATGTCCGGCCTCGTCCTTTCTATAATCTTTTCTATCAATGTCTCCCCAACTAGATTACCCATGAGAGATATGGGGGGATATTCAAGGATTTTCTGAAGGCTTTGAACCCTGTCATGCTCTCTAACCAAAATGAATTTACATGCTCTAATGTCATCATCACTTGGCATATTAGACTTGTGAGGCCGGCCCGGAGCAACGAGAATACACTCTTGAGATAAAGATGCTAATGCCTTAATCAAGTAGGCCTCAAGTCTTCCAGCTCCGCCGGGTCTATCTATGAAGTTCGTTAGTAAGAGAGCTCTGAGAGTTCTCAATGTTCTATTACCTTAAATGAAACTTAGAAGTTTTTTGGCTACGTTAATCCAAGAGTATTTCCTTGCTGTCATTACCACCTTTTCACGTAACCCTTCGACATCTAAGCTAAGTACATCATTTAAAACCTCACTTAGCTCATATTCATTATGAATGATGAATCCGTTTTCTCCGTGGACTATTATCTCTGAGGTACCAACCATTGGCGTAACTACCGGTATAGCCCCACATGCCATTGCTTCTAGAACGGCCAGCGGGAAGGAATCAAAGTAGCTAGGCAGTAAAAGAACATCACTTATTTGGTAATATTTTACTAGGTTTTCTTCGGACAGCCGTCCTAGGAATTTTATCCTAAGGTTCGAGGAGAGATCGACTATAGTTGGGTTAGGCTTAAACCCTATGGCATAGAGAACATAGTTTTTCAAATTTCCCTTTTCCAACCTCTTCAACGCATAGAGGATTCTATGAAATCCTTTTTTGAGAGGATCCGCACCGACAAAAATGAGTACTTTAGTGTCTTCAGGGATGCCGAGCTTCCTTCTTAGCTTAACCCTTTCCTCAGGGTTTAGAGGACGGTACTTTCCTGTATCAACTCCATTGTATAGGACAATTATCTTATCCTCACGAATACCGTATTCCTCGGTCAACACTTTCTTTACTAAGCTTGATACTGCCCATAGTTTTCTACTTGACACATATATCATTCTTTCTACAAGGCCTTCTCTACGTAATTTTCTCTTCTCTTCATCTTTAAGAAAAGGTGACAGGTATCTGAGTGCTCCCAACCTAGGGAAGTGAACCCATGTGATATCATCTCCGAAAGTGTACCCGTGGCCTATGATAATCCTATCCTCCTTATCGACTCTAGCGTAAAACGAATAGAATATTGGGGAGAGGACTCTATTAGCGAATAGTTTTGGCAGCTTTTTGATCTGTACACCCATTCTCTTAAGTTTACTTAAATCCCCTGGCGGTAGGGAGATAACGCTGGTTATAATCTTCACGTCTACTCCAAGTCTTGCTAGTGCTAGAGCTAGATTGTAACTGCATTTAGGCGCTGAGATCGTGTTATCGAGTCTACGAGAGACTATGAGGATCCTTTTCATATTATGGGAGTTTATAAGGATGGTTCAAGTTGTTAAACCCTCAAGTTCCATAATACACTTCCCCAGCTTGTATAATAGTCGCTAAGCACTCCATTTAATCCTAGCCTCTGTAAAGTTCCTCCACGTACTTTAAAGATATTTCATCCCATGTTGGTATATCTGCTGGTTTCTCCCTGGGAGCTCTCTCCAGGAGCCTGTAGACTTCATCTGCTATCCTGTCTACGCTCCACCTTAGATCTATTGTTAGCGTGCGTGGTCTTCCTTCGAAGTTTAAGCCCCACGGCTTGACTGTGGTTACTGGAGCTCCTATTGCGTTAGCTTCGTTAACACTTTGTCCGTAGGCTTCTCTCTCAGAGAGGAGGCCGAAGAGTGTAGCGTGGGATAGGGTCTCTACGTACTCCTTGTAGGGTTTGAAATCTCCTATCTCGAAGGGAACCCCTAGCTCTTTCAGGAGTCTCTCTAGCCTACCCCTGTAGGGTCCCCTCCCGAATATCCTTAGCCTAAGGTTTAACCCGTGTTTCTCGTTGAGTTTCTTCACGATCCTCGCTAAGAGGTCTACGTTCTTGTACCTCTCAATCCTACCACTGTACATCACGTAGTCCTCGGGGCTCCAGGTGAAGCTTTTGACTAGCTCGTCAACACCATGCTCTATGACGATAGCATCGTAACCGAAATCCCTCTCAACAAGCTTAGCTTCAAATCTTGAAACAGAGTGGACAATACAGCCTCTCAGCAAGCTCCTCACATAAAGCCTCCAGGGGATCCAGAGTAGCCTCCTGAAGAGCGTATGCCCTGTACCATGATAGTGGGGGGTTACTACAACCCTGACACCCAGGCCTTTAACGACCCCTAGAGCGTACGTGGAGATGATGCTGTGAACGCTGTGCACGTGGATCACGTCAGCCCACCTCGCTAGCTCTAGGAGCACCCCCCTAAGCTCCCTCCTCAACCTCGGTACATGGTATGCATCACCTGGACTCCACGTAGGCCATCTTACAACCCTGACACCCCCTACAACCTCCTCCCTCGGCCTCTCAACCTCAGGCTCCCCGGCTAGGACAGTCACATCGTGGCCCATCCTATTGAGTCTTTCTGCTACCGACTTCACGACATACTCTACTCCTCCTATGTGTGGGTGGTATCGGGGGGCTACGAAGACTATGTTCATCTAAGGGCTACTAGCCCTTAACCTGCTTCTCCCAGGTTATATCCTTTGTTAGGAGGTTCTTCAACATTGCCGCGATCAGGTATAATTGTGTTACTACCCATGTCCTGTAGGGTTTGAATGCTAGTAGTAGTGCTCCAGCTGCTAGCACCGCTATTGCTATGATGGATCCTTTCAACACCTGGTGGATTAGTAGCGTTGTTGCTATTGGTAGTAGCCATGGGTTTACGAGGTGTAGGTACGCCTCTACTAGGAGTATTGGTTTAAACCTGTTGGGGGCCCTCCCCACGTGCCTCAGGGTTTTTA
>JAPYWV010000149.1 GCA_028276165.1 Acidilobaceae archaeon | reverse complement strand
AGAACCGTATATGAGGGATACATCGGTGAAACCAGCCATCTCATCAAGCTTAGCCATATAACGGGATATGAGGAGGGAGGCCTCCCTATCCCTTACTAGAAGCCTCCTAGGCCTATAGCTCTCATCGAAAACAAACCTATCCTTGAAAATCCTAGTCTTCAACACCACCCACCACTAGACCCCAGTACACTAGTATACTGTAAGTTTAGAACTAATATATGGAAGAGAGCTCTAAACAACATGATATACGATAAAGAGGAGAGGAGCCAGTATTACCGGGCAAGCATAGGTTACATGCGGAGACCCCAGCGACACCAGGCCGTTAAATGAAACCACTAACCCTAACACTACATCAGCCTAAAATCTAATATTGAGCTCATACCAGGCAAGTAGTGTAAACCAGCTGTTTGTCGTGTTACCATTCTTCTCTTGCTTGTTTTGCTGCTTCCACCATGTTCTTTAGTTTTGCTTTTGCTACTTCTCTTGGTAGTCTTTTTAGGCCGCAGTCTGGGTCTATGTAGATCTTCTCAGGCCCCACTATGTCCATTTTCATTATCTTGTCTATGGCTTCCTTTATCTCTTTTACGCTCTCCACTTGGAGGCTGTGTACGTCTACGACCCCGTAGCCTATCTCCTTGTTGTAACCGTACTCTTTCAGGTATGGTAGTAGTCTGAAGTTGCTATTCTTCATCTCTAGGTCGAACTGGTCTACTGGGTAGTCTAGTATGTATGGTAGTATCCTCTCGAGTCTTCCGAAGCATATGTGTACTATCCTCTTAGCCTCCAAACCCCTGAATATTATGTCTAGAGCTTCCTTCACTAGCTCTGCATCCTCCCTCCAGGGTCTTGTTGAGAGTGCTGGCTCATCCACCTGTATGTACCGCGCCCCCCTTCTTACGAGCTCCTCAACCTCCCTCCTTATAACCCTAGCCAGGTCTAGTACGAGCTCCCTCCTATCCCTGTAGTGTAGGTCGAAGCTCCACTCGACCATGGTGTAGGGGCCTGTTAGTATACCCTTAACAGGCCTCCCCGATGACATGCTTGAAGCGTACTCCCAGAGCTCCACTGTTACAGGTTCGAGCCACTCAACCCTACTGACTACAACGGGTTTCCTGAAGTACTCGTTATCGAAAACCCTAACCCAATCGCCTACAGTGAATCCCCTGAACCTTTCGGCAAAGTATACAACCATATCCTCTCTAGCTTGCTCCCCATCACTTATAATGTCGACACCAGCCCACAGGTAATCCTCTACAACCTCCCTTACAGCAGGTTTAACCATCTCGTTGAACTCCCTTTCGGATATCTCACCAGCCCTCCTCCTCCTTATAGCCTCAAGAGCAGCTGGCATCTTGGGGTAGCTACCTACAACAGTTGTAGGGAACTTCCTTGGAACACTGTAGCCCACAACCGTTCACCCCCCGATCCTCTCGGAGATCTTCGAGCTTAAAACCCCTAGTAGGTGCGTTTTCCTAAGGCTGTAACTGTAGGGTATGAGGTCAAGCCATGTTGTTGTAGTTACACCCGACTCCTCCACCCCGGAGCTCCTGGCTATGGATACAGCTAGGTCTACGAGCTTGTCGAGGGGGTCATCGTATATTACACGTGAGTTTATAAGGCCTAGAACGCCACAGTGGCCCCCGAAGCCCTTGGACTCCAGTAGCTTCGAAGCCCTCTCAGGAGCGTCCATCACGTCTACCGATATGCAGTTCGCCTTAACATCTAGGATTACATCGTATACATCGCTCTTGGGGACGTCGAAGTATAGTGCTAGAACGGTCTTAGCACCCCCAGCTACTCCTACTATGGAGTTTACAAGTTCAACGGCTAGCACCGCCATATCCCTGGTTGTATCAGGGTCCGTTAGGATGGGCTCGTCAACCTGCACCATGGATGCTCCTGCTTCAACAGCAGCCTTAACCTCACCTGCTAGGAGCCTTGCTATAGCCTCAGCTAGCTCGCTATCAGAGTAGCCTGACCTGTTGGTAGACATTAAGGTGAAGGTTATAGGCCCTGGTACCACTATCTTGAAGCCCGAGGGCTCCGCTAGGGGAGCGTACCTCCTAACCCTAGGAGCCCATACGAGCTTGTTAGCCTCAGGCTCCCCCGTGAACACTGGTATTCTGTAGAAGAAGTTGTTGTCAAAGTACCTTAGGAGGCCTGATACCGTAACATTACGCCATGACTCGACGAAAGGCCTGAACATGTCATGCCAGTCAACCATCCCGTCGACCACGTGGGAGACCCCTGATGAAAGCTGGGATCCGATGATAACAGCTGTAGCCTCACCCACAACCCTCTCAAGCTCACCATAGCCTAGGAGGCCCCTCTCGTAATCCCTCAAAGCCCTCCTAACAACCCTACTCCTAGGGTAACCACCTAGAGGGGAGGCCCATACACGCATTACATCTCACTCAAACCCCCTTACTTGGGGTGGAGCTTTAAAAGCATTCCGTTTTTAGAGCCCACGAGGGCTCCCTGAGGGGAGCCCACCTAAAGGTTTAGAGTTAAAAGTTTAAACCCCCAACTGTAATAGTATACTATGTGGAAGCCTGTAAGAGGTGTTTTAGTGTGAGCACGCACCTCTCAGACGAGGTTAGGGAGGTTGTGGAGGAGCTTAAGAGTAGAGGTTATAGGATGACACCTCAGAGGGTACTACTTACCAAGATGATACTTGAGACTGTTGAGAGGCA
>JAPYWV010000050.1 GCA_028276165.1 Acidilobaceae archaeon | reverse complement strand
AGGCACCTGGAGTTAGCCCACTGCAAGTTCCTGTTGCAGTGCCTGTTACCATAGCACCTGTACTAATTGTCGTGAACGGGTTGCTTAGCTTACATACCCTTGCTCCTACCACTACTTCAACTCCTACTACTTTAGCGTCTCTAGTCCCGTCGTTCTTGATAGTTAATTTTAGCTCAACCCTATCACCATCAACTGTAAGTGTGCTGTTTGGTAGTATTTTTAAGGTCTCCGTTCCCCCCATTCCCCCCCATAGGCCCATTACCCATGCAGCTATAGCTACTCCTATTGCTAGCGTTACTGCTATTAGTATCACTGTTGCTATTATGGGGCTTATCGCCTTCCTCACTCCAGCTCACCTGTCACGATATTATTCCTGGTTTCCACTGTATTATCTCTTGATTCATGGTAACCACGGTCATAATGGTTTCCCGGTATATTAGCTATGATTCCACGTCCTCTTTATACCAGTGGAAGCTGGATATCAGCGTGGCTCCCGTATGAAGGTTACCTTGCGAACGTCGAGATCCCTATGATCTCTATCGCTAGTGTTAAATCTAGGTCGTTGCGGCCCCTATCCTGCCCTGTGCCGGGTCCTCCTCTAAATGGATCTAGTACGGCTATAGCTAGGTACACCCTCTCCCCTATATCGTTGGGGATGAATAGTGAGACTGTAAGTGTGGTCATGGCTGTAGATGGGGGCCATGTGTTTTCAACTGATGCTAGCTCCCAGTATAGGAATGTCCTGCTATCCACAATACTCCAGTCGCTCCTCACGAGTAAAACCCTTAGTATGGGGAGCTGGCCTTGGTCGACGCATGTGAAGCCACCCATCTCCGTATCGTGGAAGTAGACTCTAAGCACTACCATGACGCCGGCGAAGAGCCTAGGGTCTATGCTTACATCCTTTATCATGAAAGCGAACCCCCACTCTGTGTCTGGCTCAACTCTACCGTCGACTTTCACTACAGAGTAGTCTAGGAAGTTGCCACCCTCGTCGACATCGCAGATTACCTGAGGTGGGTTAGAGCTCCCGTAGTAGTAGTCCTCTGTAGTGAATATGAACTCTCCAACACCATTACCATCGGTATCCGCTACGATAATGTAGGGGTCGTAGCTCGACATGCTCCTTGAGAAGTCCTGCCTGTAGACTGTGAAACTTGTAGCTAGACCCTTTAACCTAATCTCTGCTATGCTAGCTTCGATAACGCCTCTTGTAGAGTAGGTTCCATAGTACCAGAATCCTAGTGCCCTACTATAGTTACCGTTATCAACGTAGATGTCGTACGAGCCGTCGGAGGTCCTATACCTGAAGTAGAACCCCTCCTCTGGCTGGAATCCTAGCACCTTGACCCTGTATAGTGTGGAGCCTTCAACGTACGTTAGGAGTATGTTGAGCCTACTACTGCTCCCAGGCTCAAAGCCTATGATGGCGTTTCTAAACCTTATAACCCTATCCAGGGGGCAGTTGTTACAGGTGCTTTGGATGGAGTAGCCGTAGATTGCTCCACCCGTGGTGTATCCTCTAACCCCTGTAGTCGGGTTAACATTGTTTAGAGCATTCGGATCCTTTAATTCTACGCCTGGAGAGTTTAGGATGTCGCCTATGAAGATAACCCTCTGCTCCACGGATACAGCCTTCAACACCACATCTTCTACGCTTGCTCCACGTCCTTGAACTGGATGTATCACACCTCTATCTGATAGCAGTGATACGGCTATCCTCCTGTGTCTAGCCATCACACCTGGATCCACCTCTACCAGAACGGCCTCACCCGGGTTTAGGGTTATCGGTGCCTTTGATACCCTTACTGCCTGAGGGTACTTTGTTATACCCCTAATAGGCTTACCCTCCTCGGGTTGGTAGTCTGTGAGGTTTACTATGTACAGTAGTCTGTTAGCTGTCAAATCGACTATGTAAACTGTTTTAAGGGTTACTCTTACAGTCCCCGTATTGTTAACCCAGAACGCTGGGTACCTACTATCCAGTGGTGAGAGCCAGGATACCTCTATCTTCTCAGCTAGCCTCTCAAGATGGGCTAAGCTAGATCTCTCCTGCTGCTCCGCAACCCTACGATAGTCTAGGAGCACCTGTAGGAGGAATGGAACTAGTATTACGAGAACCACTGTTAAGACAATTAAACCCCCTATGAGCTCCGCCTGCCCCCTCCTCAAGACCTGAACCTCCATCACAGGTATTACCTAGATGCTCCTATTATCTCATGATTCAAAGGATGTCATGGGCTAGTTAATCACGACTTAATAGGTTCCCCGTTCTTTAACGCTACCAGGCGCGCGGACCGTGAGAGCCCAAGCATCTCTAATAGCCTTGGTGATCATGATAGCTGTAGTCCTAGCCCTCAGCTTGGGTTTCATATCCTTCTTCAACCACCAATACTCGGAGATGTCAAGGGAGAGAGCTAGAATAGCGTACCTAGCTGGGATTCCGGCAAGCATAACGATAATCCCCGTACACTCAAGTGGAGTAGTGGAGCCTACTGGAGATCGCATATGGTGTCATTTAGTCGAGGTAGCTAACATCGGGTCCACGGAGCTAACCATATGGGTGGCCTTTGGAGGAGGCTATGTGGATGAGAGGGGGCTCCCTAGGCTAAGCCAAGCCCATGACGTAGTGGAGGTTGTAATTGTTAAAATCAGGGAGGGGTTCCTAGAGGTACCACGATGCCCTGAGGGGCCAATAGAAGGTGTTGATGTGACAGGTAGCACGATACAGGCTACGAGGGTGTACACTGTAGATAAATGGCGGTTAGACGAGCTAGGCAACCCCCCAGGCTATACGTTCAAAGGCTTCACAAGGCTAACGTTGAAACCAGGAGAGTCTAAGACATTCTATGTGAAAGCGGTATCTACACAGGATACCTGGACCCTAGCCGTGCTAATAGGTAACTTCAACAACGACCTCTACATGGTAGGAGTGTATAGGTTACCACACTAAAGGAGTAGCCGCTCTAATACATCCTACACCTTCGAGAAGCTTCAGGAACCTACCACCGCTCACCCCTAAATATGGCTTTCCAGGAGCTCAAAGTCAGCTAGGATCGCAAGCCGGCCTCCTATCATCTTAACCCGTAATAGGTTACCTGGTTCAGGATCCTTTCCCCCTCGTCCCAACTAGCCTTTCAATCTCCTCTAGGGCTGGTCTAAGTTTCTCCGCTGCCATTGCAATCAGTGGTTTTAATACGAGGGGGGTTTTAATGGTCTCGTCCATTATCGTCCTCCATGTTAAATCGCAGTTCCAGCATTTCATGAGGACTACCCTCATTTGTTTATCTGATACCACGGCTATCGATAGCTCGTCTTGGTTGCCACAGTAGGGGCACATCGGCTTACCCTCTGATACGAGCCATGTGTAGGAGCAGAAGTGGCATACCATGTAGTATGCTCCCCCCTCCTTGTACATGGTCTCACTTAGAGCCCCACATAGGGGGCATAGGGCTGATGGTTCTACCCTAACACCCCTCTCTAGGATCTTCTCCGCGTAGGCTCTCGCTATAGCCTGCAACACTATCAGCGCAACCCTAGCCCCCTTAACCTCAAGGTTCCCCGTTAGGGCTGCCCTTAGGGCTTCATTGTAGTCTTCAACCTCCTCCCCTAGGGCCCTGGAAGCTCTCTCAACAGCCCTAGCTATGTAGCCTTCAGCCTCTAGAGCGTTTACGAAGTCTTTCAGGCTCTCATATGCTAGAGCACGGCCCCCAACATCCTCTATTACCTCCTCCTGGACCTCCTCAACCCTCCTAACCCACTCTACGTTAATCGTCCCCACTAGGTGAGCGTACTTGGATAGACTTGATAGGAGTTCTTCAACCCTCCCCAAGACTATCCACCTTTCATGTAACCGCTCTCATGGGCTGTAGGCTGGGGTAGCTCTCTTCTGCTCTCACGTCCCCCTACAATCCCCTCTTGTGTTTTTAGCAGGAGCTCCTCCATTCTCGTGCTCGCGCAAGCTGATAGGCATGTCTGGCTTCTAGCTAGGTGTACTCCTAGTGTTATGATGGAGTATGGTACGCTGGAGTTGCAGTTGCAAGCTAGCGTTCTAGAGTACTCGTTAACCTTCATTGACAGCATTGCTATGCCTATTAGGGTGTAGTAGAGCCCTATCGAGGCTAGAGCGTAGACCACCTCCCTGAGGCTAAGGCCCCCACCTCTGGTAGCGTTAGAGGCCCAGTTTAACAGGATCATGTAGTAGAACTCCATAAGCCCACCTAGCATCGCCACCATTAGAGCGGTCACGAGACCAGCGTCTGCCACGGGGCTCTTAGGCCCCAGGGTTAGGGTTAGGGCTAGCAGTAGACCACCCGTCATGAGTATGGGTGCTAGGCTATAGGGCCCCCTAAGTGCCCTAGAGAGCCTCCTGTAGACCTCTACATCCCCCTCCATCAACCCTACTTAACCTTCTTAGGCCTCAAATTAGTACTCCTACACCTACGACACTTAACAGCCCTGATAGAGTTTAGAGCTCCACACTTCCTACAAACCTTCTTCAACAACACCCTCCTCTGGAATATGGCAACCAACTCTGGATCCTTAACGGTCATGAGTGAACCCTCGTTCTACTTTGGAAAGCGTGGTTTTAAAGCTTTACTAGAACTCGTACCAAAACCATGCCATCCCCCATCATGCTATCATTAGCGAGTACGTTGAACACCCTACGCTCAACACAGGAGGTTACCTTAGACTACGGTTTCAAAAGCCCCCGGTACTACGTGTGTGTACGTGGTGAGGTTACTTGGAGCAATGAGAGTTATTGGCTTCAGGGTAACCTCGCTATGAGGGTTGAGGGCTTCAATCTAGAACTTCTCCAGTATACTCCTTATGTCAGGTTTCCTTATCCTACCCTGTTCAATTTTAACCCTTCTAGGCTCTACCACCTCTAGTTCAACCTGGGTTTTGAGGATGAGTGATGCTAGTTTTGCTGCTCCAGGATCCCTTTTCTCAACCCTCACTACTAGGGTTGAGCTTCCATCGCTACTATAGATCCTGTTTACTGCTAGGATTCTCTGGCCTATGATTGCTTCGAGTAGCTTCTCTAAGCCACCGGTGTAGTATATCACTCTAACCCTGTTTACACCATCGATTTTAACCCTTCTAGCCAGCTCCCTCTCAAGCCCCTCCACGGGTGGGCCTTCGAGGACTACGTAGAGTGTTGAGCCCGCTATCGCCGAGGACTCATACCTATGGTTTAACCTTATGCTATCCGAGAGCTCGTAGAGTGCTCTTATAACCTCAACCTCCCAGCTCGATATGGTGTTAGAGTTTATCCTAGAGGTACACGTGTTACAGAAGCTTCCTGACATGACACAAGATCTGTGTAGTGGCGCTCTAAAACCCTCCATCGGGTTACCCTCGCTCTAAACCCTCCTAGGATCCTAGTGGGTGTTAGGGTGTATAAGCTTTTAGCTTAGGGGGGCCTATGGTGTGGTTGGGTGGCCTCCTTGAGGGCTCCTGTCCACATTAGAGCTAGGGTTGGTGATGTTGCTGAGAGGGTTTTAGTAGCCGGGGATCCTGGTAGGGTTGATCTTGTGGCTTCTATGCTCTCGGAGGCTAGGCTTGTTAGCACTAGTAGGGGGTTTAATGTCTACACTGGGTTCTATGATGGTGTTAGGGTTAGCGTTGTTGCCCATGGTGTTGGAGGGCCTTCGGCCTCCATTGTGTTCGAGGAGCTCTACATGCTCGGGGCTAGGGTTATCGTTAGGCTTGGGACCTGTGGTTCTCTTGTTGAGAGCGTGGATATAGGTGATATCGTTATACCAACGGGTGCAGGCTACTACCCTGGAGGGCTATACTACCAGTACATGGGTGAGCATGTGTGCGCTCCAGCTGTGCCCAGCTTCGAGCTACTGAAGTTGCTGGTAGAGGAGGCCTCAAGATCTAATGCTAGATACCACCTAGGCCCCGTCGTCTCCAGCGACGCCTTCTACGCTGAAGACCCGCAGTTCGCCTCAAGGTGGAGTAGTAGGGGTGCTATAGCTGTTGAGATGGAGTGTGCAACCCTCTTCACACTAGGTAACATTAGGGGGTTTAAGGCTGGAGCCCTACTAGTGGTAAGCGATAGCCTGGTAACATGGAGGCATGCGACAAGCGAGGAGCTCAAAGAAACAATGGTTAAAGCTGCATTAATAGTATTGAACGCCATCAAGAGGGTTGCTTGGAGCTCTCAGCGTACGGTGTAGCTATAAGAGCTAGAGTGAATGCCAAGGAGGCTAGGAGTAGTACAGGCTCAGGGCCTACCCCCGCTAGAACCCCGCCAACGGGGGCTCCTATAACTACACCTACTATGTTTAAGACCTGTTGTAGCCCGATTGACGTACCCCTAGACCTTGGAGGGGCATTGCTTACTAGTATTGTGCTCACGAGCATTAAACCAGCTAGCCCTACACCGAATACAGCTAGGCCAGTCACAACCCCTACAGCTGTTGGCTTGAATGCAGCTAGCAGGAAGCCGAGAGCACCGGCTATCGACGAGTAGACTAGCACTATTCCGGCTCCAAACCTATCTGCAACAAGCCCGCTTATCAGGAAGAACGCTGTTGCTACAAGGCTTGAAAGTGATATGGAGAGCCCCGATACAAGCCTAGCCTCCCTCTCCCCCATTATGCCTGCTTCCACAAGGCTTGTTGCCAGACCACCGACTATAAGCCCAAGTGCTATGTACAACACGAGTATGACCCATAGGCCTGCTATCACGTTAGACCCAGCCTCCCGAATCCCACCGACAACACCCCTCAAACCCCTCCAAGCTCTCTCCTCAGGCCTGCTTGGTAGCGTGAGGGCCAGGATACCGGCCACAGCTAGTATTAAGGCCACCATTATGAATGAAGCTCTGTAGCCTAGCCTCGCAGTGGTTACACCTGCGAAACCAGACCCCAGGGCTATGGCTAGAGCTACCGGTGCTAGCATTAAACCAAGCCCTAAGCCCACCCTCTCACCGCTAACCTCCCTCGATCTCGCTATGAAAGCTGGGAATACAAGGCTCCCACCTAGAGCGTGGAAGACTCTAACTAATGCTAGCTGGAGGGGGTTGGATGCTAGAGCGTATAACGTCATAGAGAGGGAGTCCCATAGTAGGCCTAAGACCAGCATCCTCTTACGGCCAAACCTATCAACCAGAACACCGGCTACAACACTGGCAGGGATAGCAACCATACTGTACAATGCTGCAATAAACCCAGCTTGAGCGGTCGTAGCCCCAAGGCTGAGAGCGTAGAGGGCTATAATTGGTATAAGGAAGGATGTATCAAGTATGCCGGCGAAGCCTGCGAAAGCCATTACAGCGCGCTCGAAGAAGGAGGGCCTACCAGCCACCAACACCACCCCCTGGTTGGCTCCTATGAAGCTCAAGGTAGGCGGCTAGAACGGCTAATGTCAATAGTAGTAGGAGTAGGGGTAGATGCTGGATGGCAAGCCTCCCCACATCGCCTGTAGATGTTACTATAGCGTTTGAAACCCTACCAGCGTTGAAGGAGGCCACGGCTACTAGGGGGAGGGAGCTCCCCCAACGGGTTAGGATGAGTAGGCATAGTGTGTAAAGTAGAGCCCAGCAGATATTCTCAACTGCTATGAGCTGTGGGAGGGATCTATAGGATAGAGCTGTAAAGCCTACGTAGGTTGCTATCGTTATAACAACAAGAGCTTTCAGTACAACCCCTAAATCCACGTATACCACCAGGAGGGTGTGCGGTGAGGATACCTTAAACAGAACCCGTATATAAAGTATATACTGTTTGAAGGCTTAGGGTGGGACCCTCTCAGGTTCAAACCCAGCTCTCCTCGAAGCATGTAGTGCTATTGCGAAGATGGCATCACTAAGCCTATTCAAGGCCTTGATTAGCACACTATCGAAGTCGAGGTGGCCCTCAACCTTCAATGCTACAAGCCTCCTCTCAGCCCTCCTAACATAGCTTCTCGCAACATGTAGAGCTGCAACCCCAGGAGGGCCACCCGGGATTATGAATGCCCGGAGAGGCTCCCCGTAGTATTTATCCACTATCTCCTCCAACCTCCTCACATCATCCTCGCTAACCCTAGGATTCCTGGATATAATACTGAAACCCACCCTGAAGAGGAGTAGCTGGAAGAACCTCAAGTCGGCATCATACTCAGGCATATCTCTGGCTAGAAGGCTCCTAGCAAGCCCGAGCATGGAGTTAGCCTCATCCAGAGCCCCGTAGAACTCGATGAGTGGATGGCTCTTAGGAATCCTAACTCCAGCAAGCCCGTATGTGAAACCATCATCACCACTCCTCGTGTAAAGCTTACCCAAGACAGCACACCCTCAACGAGAGACACATCAAAATAACCTTAATAAGTGTGGGTAGGAGTAGAGTGGCTGAACAAAAAGGGGTTTAAAAAGGTTTAGAGGGGTGGGGGTGGCTTTAGACTATTACGGTGGCAGGGGTGGTACTGGCTGTAACCCTCTACCATAGAGCTCTATTAGTGCTCCCGAGTGCGCGAGTATGTTTAGCACTATAGCTGCTACTACCAGTAGGGATACCCTATCGAGTATTGTCTCCTTCCCGGGTGGATGTGGGTTTAGCATGAGTGTTGCCGGCTGCGCTATAGGTATCCTCGTTCCAGCTACCAGGGAGCCGAAGAACTGTACTAGTAGGCCTCCAGTAGCGAACACTAGGGCTCCCACGGCTCCAATCTGTAGTGGTAGAACCCACTCTGCCGGTATGAGCCCTCCGAAGGTTACATCGCTCGTCCTCCTAGGGGCTCCTTCGAGCCCCGCTACGTAGTATGCTAGGCTGAATACCATCATGTCTGTAAACCGGGGCAGTGGGACTACTGGTGCTAGGTTCTCGAGTATAAGCTCTCTTCCATAGAGCTCTCTGAGCGGTAGGAACGTGTACACCATGAATGTTAGGGTTACAGAGGTGAACTGCTATGGGTTACTACTGCTATGTAGCTCGTATAGGTTTTGGAGTAGCTTTAGTATGCTCTCGTAGCTCCTCCTAGATCTAGCCTCTCTAACCATACTCGTGTGTTCTGGGAGCTCCTCAGCTATTATACGTGCTATCTTCATTACCACCTTCATTCCCTCGGAGTTGAGGTATCCTGATTTGTCGAAGTACTCTTCCCTATTCCTTATAAGGATTTCGAGTAGTCTTACGGCCTCCTCCAGCCTCTTCTCCAACCTCTAGGCCCCTCCTTGAATGTTTAAGTTAGCTGGTTTAAATTCTATAGCTTAAGGTGTTAGGGTTTGGGGTTTAGCGGTGTCTACGGCTACGTTGTTGAATCCCCTAGCCCTAGGGTCTCCACTGTAGCCTCCGAAGCCCCCCTACCTCTCGGTGAGTATGTGGAGCTCCACTACAGGGTTCACAGTAGGATCTCAGGCTTGTTTGGAGAGCGAGGAGGCGAGGAGAGGGTTGCCCTAGCTGTCGTCTCAGGCTCCTCTTACGAGCATGCTGTGCCGCAAAGCGTTATGAGCTACCTCGGCCCAAGGGCTGGGGGTGTTGAGTCTCTCAAGATCTCCTACACAACCCTCTATGTTGTAGCGGAGCTCTCAGGCGGTAGGGTCGAGCCCCCCAGGTACCCTATACCACCCGACACCCCCGTGAGGCCTGCTTCAAGGGATACCCTTAGCAGGGTCTACGGTGGCTTCGCGGGGGGTGTCAGGCTAGGCCTCCTAGCCCCGGGGAGCCTTGGCGTGGAGGTTAGGGTTAACCCCGATAAGCTAGCTAAACACCTACTGGTAGCCGGGGCTACGGGGTCTGGGAAGAGTAACACTGTTGCTGTCCTGGCCGATAGGCTCTCGGCCATGGGGGCCCCCGTTGTGATTTTCGATGTCCACGGGGAGTACAACTTGGAGCCTGAGGACGGGGATAGGAGTAGGGTTCACGTCGTGGAGGCTAAAATAAACCCTCTCAAGATGAGCTCTAGGATACTAGCAGCCATAGTTATACCTGAGCCTCAGGCTCGTAGGCAGAGGAGGCTCCTAGCTAAGGCCATGGATAACCTGTTGGAGGAGCTGAAGGGGCTCTCCGCCAAGGAAGGCATATCAATGGTGACAGCTTTGCAGAGGCTTGTGGAGAAGAGGGCTAGATCTGCTTTAGCTGAGGAGGAGGCTGTAGACCAGGAGTCCCAACTCATAAAAGGTCTTAGGGAGCTCCTTATAGCGGAGGCTAGGAGGGTTGGTGGCCAGGATGAGAGGGTTGTGGATAGGGTTATTGAGAAGGTAGAGGAGTTCTTCGAGGTAACTCCTTTGACGGTTACAGGGGAGCTGCCCACAACACATATATCCCCTGGTAGAATGCTAGTCGTAGACGCCTCAATGTTAGGCGATGAGCAGAAGAGGTGGGTTCTAAAGATAATGGTTGACGAGATCCTGGAGAAGCTGAAGACCGGGCTCCTGGAGTCTACAGTGCTCGTAGTGGAGGAGGCACCACTATTCATAGGAGTCGATGTAGGACACCCTGTTAAACAGAGCTTACAGAGGTTCGCACGTGAGGGTAGGAAGTTCGGGGGCTGCCTTATAGTCGTGAGCCAGAGGCCTAGGAGCCTTGATGTAAACGTTGTAAGCCAACTACAAAACTTCGTATTCCTAAGGATGGTGCAGGAGGAGGATATAAGAGCTGTAATGAACATAGCTGATAGCCTGGACGAGAACCTAGCATCAACAATACCAAGCCTCCCAGATGGAAGAGCAATAGTCATGGGAGAGTGGCTGGGGAGGTTCCCAGCAATAGTAGACATAGACCTACACAAGGGCAAGAGAATGGGGGCAACACCACCACTAACAGACATGTGGGCTAGGGGCAGAGCTCAAACACAAAAACCACACTTCAGCCTGGAGCTCTAGCACAACAACGTGGAATGTGGAGCACCCAGGAGCGTAGACGGAGGAGCTTACAACTGAAAGCCTCGCCTTTCAAGGCGGGGATGGGGATTTTTAAGGTTTGTGTGTATGCGGTATTGTGGAGAGGAGCCGGTGTGGGGAGGGAGCTCCGAGGAACCCACCGGAGCCGAGGCCCCCCGGCCCTGAAAAGGTGATGCCCCAAGCATGGGGAATCCGATAGAGAGATGAGGAGTGCGCTTCCGAGCGGAAATCCGACAAACCGCTCGGGGAGGCCTAGCACAAAGCTAGGCCTCTGGGGATGCGGGGAGGGGGTCACAGGCTACTAGGCCTGGGGGATTCAGGGTTGTAGATGTTGAGAGGTTTAGGGGGTGAGGGATAGGGTTAACTGGGGGAGGGTTGTGGAGCTAGCTAGAGCTTATAATGCTGTAGGCCTAGTGCTCAACTTCATTAGAGCAGTGGGTGTGGATGTTGGGTGAGAGCTCCTGCTATAGCATGGTCTACTCTAGATTGGAGGAGCACGCTAGGACTGGTGACTGCACGCTCTTAGACCATGCTGGGAGGCTACTCCTCGAATGCCCTGAGTGGAGTTTGCTAAGCGTGTACATATCCTATGCTAGTCTATGCGATAGGCTGCCGGAGCTCACCTCGAAGTTCTACTCGGCCCTCAAGCTATTCATGGAAACGTTGGACTGCGAGAGCCTGGAGGGAGGCTACAGGATAACATGCTACTCCGCTAAAAGGCTAGCCTACCAGGTGGAGCCCAAGATGAGGGAGGTAACCCCCGGGGAAGAATGGTTGCTTAGAAGAATCCTAGATGGTATGGGTAAGGAGAAGCTATTACACGCACTATGCAAGGCCCTCGGCATTATATCATACCCGGAGGTAGGGAGCTCCAGTACGGGAGGATGCTAGTAGTGTTAGGAGTTTCAAGCACCAGGTGTTAGATGTTTAGAGCCCCTCCAAACTAAGTCTTGTTTAGGGCTCTAACTAATCCAAAGAGCCCCATATCAGGTACTCTAGGTAGAGCTTAAACGACTATAAGCTAGAGTAACCCCTTAGCTTTAAGGCTGGCCTCATGGATGATCATGTAAAGGGCGAGGTTGAGCTCCCCCCGATCCCTAGTACAGCTAGCTTTAATGCCATGTGCGATAAGAGCTGAGACTTCTGGAACCTTATAGCAACTCATGGTAAGAGGTTACTCTAGCTCAAGAGGTTTATAGCTTAAAATAATAACATACTGGGAGCTCGCTCTACAGTCATATAACTTCTTCTACACCTGAAAGCTTATGAGGGGGGTAGATCTAAGGTTTGAATGCTTAAATGCTTACAAGTGGGGTTAAAGAGAGGTTAGCGTAAGGAGGGGTTGCAAAGGTTATAGTGGCCTAGGACTCCCTTAAACCACAATAGGCATAGGTGGTTCATAGAAGCCCGATATCAACAATCGACGCCATCTACTCAGCCTACACTCTAAACCAGTAGAAGTCTCATACTCAGAGCTCCCAAGCGTCAAAATAGACCCCTAGGGTAACCCGGGGGCACTTCAAACTCTGTTTGGTGCGATAGGAGTCTCAAAGATCACATCCCATAGATTAGGATAAACCAATGATAATCTATGAGAGCTAGCAAGCTGTCTCACCACCCAGCTCAGCCGGGTAGCCTTCACCACGAATTACAATAAGCACTTACATAGAGAGCACAAGATGTGGAAACTCCTACGGTGTTCAACAAAGGACTATTGTGATAACATGTAGTTCTCCAACAACTGCTAACCTTGAGAAATCAATATAACCAACTTCAATACATTTAACTGGTGTAGTGAACGGTTATACCCACATATCTACCTTTACCCTATAGTGAGGTTCGAGTATATACTTGTGTATTTAAGCTTGGAATTATTTGGTGGTGGTGCTGGGGCTTGGCTCTAATGCTACAGGGTTTCAAGGTTGCATTTACAGCTGTTATTGCATCTCTTCTAGCCCTGTACACTCCACTCCT
>JAPYWV010000147.1 GCA_028276165.1 Acidilobaceae archaeon | reverse complement strand
GGAGGGCTAGGGTTAAGGAGTAGACAGCTACGTTAGCAAGCCTAGCTTTTAAACGTGAAGCCTCAACACTAAACACCCTAGCCATACCCTCGTAGGGCTCGGGGGGAGCGAGGGATAGGGTGAGGAACATCGACTCAGCTGACACAACGTAAACAAGGCTTATCATGGCAACTAGAGCGAGAAACCCCTCTAGACCGGTGGTGAAAAACGGTGTGCTTAGAAGGTGGTGGACTGAGACCAAGCTTAAAACCATGTTTAAAACCATGGCTATAATAGCGTAGGACCCCCTCCTAGGCTCCTTGAGGATTGCCTGAGCCCTAGATCCTGAAGACCTGGAGCCCAGGACATCGGAGTAATCGGCGAAACCATCGAGGTGGATCCCGCCTGTGAGGACGACGTGGGCAACAAGGTATAAGCCTCCAACGATAAGCCCGTGAACTCCTAGCAGTAGGGTAGCATATAATGCTATGGCTATGAGTAACCCTTCAACGAGCCCCACTAGTGGTACGAGGTGGAAGGCGCGTGCAGCTTCTTGGAGGGAGGAGTACCCAACGGGGATTGTTGTTAAAAGCGATACCAGACCCTTAAACCCCCTGAGCGAGCTCCTAACAACTTCGGTAAAGCCTTTCAAGCATGCACCCCTTCAAGGGTACTCCTGTGTACGAGCTCTTCTAACACCTTCAGTAACCTAATGTTATCACCTCGAAGTCTCACGGACACCCTGCTATGGTATGGTGTTAGATAGGGGAAGGTTGAGGCATCCCTTACGAACAACCCGTTCTCTAGGAGCTCCTTGTTGAAGTGTGGGTGCGGCACACCATGCCTTATCAACAGGAAGGGGGCTTTGGATTCGTAGACTTCGAAGCCCAGACTCCTAAGACGCTCTTCAAGGAATAACCTCTCCACCTCTACAACCTCCATTGTTGCCCTCAAGTACTCTCCTAGGCCATCCCACTTTAGGAGCTTCACTATAACCTCTACAGCTAGGCTATTAACATTCCATGGTTGTCTAAAGCCATCCAGTAGCCTAGCCATCCTCCTGGAGCCTGTGTAGAGGAAGCCCACCCTCAAACCCTGTATGCTGAATATCTTCGTGAAGCTTCTGAGAACGATAACCCTATCATCGTCTAACCCTAGGAGGCTCTCCCTGTTGCCCGTGAAGTCCGAGAAGGCCTCATCAACCACTAATACCGTGTTATCCTTGGAGCATGATAGGAGCTCCTCT
The DNA here is from genome assembly GCA_028276165.1 of Acidilobaceae archaeon. Lineage (GTDB taxonomy): Archaea > Thermoproteota > Thermoprotei_A > Sulfolobales > Acidilobaceae > DSZV01. The sequence goes on along the minus strand of JAPYWV010000147.1, from coordinate 1,546 downwards.
AAAACCCTCTTTGGTGTAAGAGCCCCCGTAGGGTTGTTCGGGTTAGATAGTAGTATTAGAGAGCGGGTTCTAAACTCGCTCGGGAGGTTACAGTATACACTGGGGTCGACTTCGAACCTAGATCCTTTAACGACATAGGGTATTGTGACTAGCGGTAGCCCAGCTAAACGAGCTTGGACCCTGTGGTCACCGAATGTAGGCTCTAGGGATACCATTACCTCTGGTTTCAAGACGGGTATTAGGAGTTGTAGGGCTTCAGCGGACCCGTTAAGTGGTACTAGGCTACCGGGGTCTACGTTGTAGAACTCCGCTATAGCCTCCCTAAACGCCCTATACTCGTAGTCAGGGTACCTCGTGTAAGCTCTACTCCTAACACTGTCTAATAGGATCTCGTCAACTATTGGAGGCGGGCCCAGGGGGTTTGATGGGCTACTGAAGTCTATTACCTGCGGGCTCACCCTACCACCATGATATCTCTGCATATCCTCACAGCCTCCTCGTAATCACGCCACGTATCCACGTCTAATAGCTTGTAACCACCATCTACGACAACGTCAGCCCACAAACCCTCCCTCTCCTTAAACAATGTAACCCCCACAGGGCCTCTACTGGCATCAACTAGGTTTACAACGGGCTCCGGGGTTAGGAGTGCTTTTAACAGGAAGCCTTCTAGGATCATGTAGTCTATGAATGGCGTGTCAGCGGGGACTACAAGGGCTGGTAGTGATACCAGGTTCAATGAGAGCTTTAGATCCTCAACGTAACCCCCAACCCCTTTAACGCACTCAACAGGGCCCATGGGCCCCCTACAGAGGTCCGCTACTCCGCTAGTGTGATCCGAGTAGACCACTACGATTCTGCCACAGAGGACTCTAATGGCATCAACAACCCTCATTATCATCGGTTTACCGCAGACCTCCAGGAGGGGTTTAACGAGGCCCCCCATCCTGGTAGCTCTACCACCAGCCATCACGATACAGTCTAGCCTCAACCACCTCCACCTAGGAGTCTTGTGTATAGCATTGAGAGGGTGGAGCCTACAAGTGCTGACACCACGTCATCTTCGAACTGAGGTAACCTCAAGGATATCAAACCCCTCTCTTTAAGCCTCTCAACCCAATAGGTTGCCAGTAACCCTCTGAAACCAGCGATGTAGAGTGAGAGCGCGAAGGCCAAGAGCTCGTCAGCCACAACAGCCTTACTATCGCTAAGGTGGTCTTCAACCTTCAGCCAAGGTATGGATCCGGCTGTAGCGTGTAAGTCTAGCTCCCTAGCAGCCACCAGGAGACTCCACACATTAGGATCCCTTAGGATACCCTCGATAAGCCTCCTAACCTCAACCCTCACATGCTCCAAGGTAACTCCAGGTAAGGGGGCTTGCTTGTAGAGCTCAACTACAAGGTTTACTAGCTCATCCAAGCTAAGGCCTATAGCGTTATGGAGTAAGCCCTCTAAGCCTAGCCTCCTAAGCCCGATCCCAATAAGCCCCCTGTACACTGTATCAGAAACCCAGCCTCCCACCGTTGTCAACATGCCCATGTTTATG
>JAPYWV010000048.1 GCA_028276165.1 Acidilobaceae archaeon | reverse complement strand
GTATGATCTTGACCTTGAACCCCGTATAGAGGTTACCCCAGCTCGATACCTCAAGCTCGAAGCCCCCCTCTCTCACACTTCTAACCCTAACTGTTACAATACTACCAGGCTTGAATGAGCCTCTTAGGAGCCCGTAGCCCGCTCTACCGAGGTACGCTTTACACACCCCGTTATCACATGATTCTATGTAGGAGTCTATCCTATCACCTGGCTTTAACTCCTCTGGGATCTCGTGATTACAGGTTCTTAGTGGTGGTAGGAGCCCTGATGCTCTAAGCTCCTCCATTATAGGGTAGACTTTTTTCTTCAAATGAGGTGGTGTCACCATGTACTCTAGTAGTAGTTTTAGTAACCTCAAATCCCTACTCTTCGTCTCATGATCACTGTACAATGTTACCTCGTCGACCCTATGTACTGAGAGGATCCTACCTATAATGCCAGCTTTTATAGTCTTAAGCTCTAGGGTATCCTCTGTTGCCAGCACACTACCGGGTATCGCTACCGCTAACCTCCTAGGCCTCCTAGGCGGGGGCCATGTATAGCATTGCATCACTTCTTGCCCTTAGCCTGCTTCTTCTCCTTAGAAGCCTTAGACTCCTTAGCCTCCTCCTTTCCACCCTTCTCCAAGCCCATGAAAAGTGTTGTCTTCTGCCTTCCACCCACCCCTCTCCACCTCACCCTATCTAACCCCGTTTATTCTTAAAACCTATTGTTTTATACAGTTCATCCACGTACGCTGATACCCTTGAATCCCTCTCCTCGTACTCCCGGTAGCCTATCAGCTCGTAGAACTCATCCCTCGTCATCATCATGTCTAGCAGGCTCCTCTGAGTACCTTCTCTCTTCAACACCTCTAGAGCTTGCCTAGCAGCCCCCAAGGATATCCTGAGTAGGGTTGCAGGGAATATAACTATCTTGTACCCAGCCTCCTTAAACTCCTCTACGGTCATATATGGTGTCCTGCCGAACTCCGTCATGTTGGCTAGAAGCGGTGCTTTAACCCTCCTGGCAAACTCCCTAAACTCCTCCAGGCTCCTGAGAGCCTCAGGGAATATGATGTCGGCTCCAGCCTCTACGTAGAGTTGGGCCCTCTCAATAGCCCCTTCGAGGCCCTCAACATCCCTAGCATCAGTACGAGCTATTATGAGGGTGTCCCTCCTCCTAGCGTCAACGGCAGCTCTAATCTTCTTCATCATCTCCACAGCTGGGATAACACTCTTACCCGGTAGGTGACCGCACTTCTTAGGCATAACCTGATCCTCTATCTGGACGGCTGCAGCCCCCGCATCCTCAAGCTCTCTAACGGTCCTAGCAACGTTAATAGCTTCACCGAAACCAGTATCAGCATCGACTATAAGCGGTATCCCAACAACCCTAGTAATATACCTGGTCATGGTGGCCAGCTCAGACAGGGTGATCAAACCAATATCAGGCATAGCCAGGAAGCCTGTTAAAGCAGCCCCAGACAGGTACAAAGCCTCGAAACCCATCCTCTCAGCAAGAAGAGCGAACACAGGCCCGTAAACTCCAGGAGCGACAATGACATCCCTCCACCTAAGGAGCTCCCTCAACCTACCACCAGGATCCCCCAGAGACCCCCTATAGAGGAACGCCATAAAACCTAACACCACGACTAACATTAGAAGCTAAGACTTAATAGCTCGACTTTGCGCATTCACACCAACCACCGACAACTCTTTGGAATACTTTTCTATGTGATTGCAAGACGTCGCAGTTCAGGGCCGGGGGTTTAAGCCTTTCCCCTTCACTTCTGTTTAAAAGAGCTTCAGAGGGTAATGTACTCTATACTTGGTCTTAACAGTTTTTGCTTAGTCTCTCCATGTTATGAACTCTTTTTAAGTTTCAAGTGTTATATATCATAAGCTGGGGTCTGTTTAAGCTTGAGTTCCCGGAGGGGACGGTTTTATAGGGTTATACAGTTTAACATTGAGGATCCGTATGGTTTTTACGCTGATAGGATTAATGCTTGGTCTATTGTCGAGATGGCTTTGAGGGCTCATGCTAGTACTTTGATTGTGTTTGCTAGGGATCCCTGGGGTAGGGTCTTCTATAGGGATAGCAAGGTTTACCCTAGGCATCCTAATGCTCTTCTCGACCTTGAGGAGTTGAGGTTGCTGGCTAGGAGGAGAGGGTTGAACTTGATTATAATGGTTTGTCATACTGCTAACAGGTTTATTTATAGGAGGCATCCTGAGTACGCTCAAAAGAATAGAGATGGGGAGGTTATAGTCTTAGAGCATTTTCCTACTGCTAGGAAGGTTAGGGATCCTCATTGGCCTCAGATATGCCCTAATAGTCCTGCTCTAGAGGAGTACTTTGTACCTGAGGCTCGTGAGGCTACGAGTAGGATTAGGCCTGAGGGTGTTCTCTTGGATAGTTTTAGGTACATGCCCGATCCACCTAAGGCTTGTTACTGTAGCTATTGTAGGGCTAAGTTTAAGAGTGAGTATGGGGTTGATCTACCTAGTGTTATGGATGTGGAGGATCCGGCGTTTAGGTTGTCGTGGGAGTGGAGGTATAGGGTTACCGTTGAGGCTATGAGGAGGATCAGGGATGCTATTAAGGAGGAGAAGGGTGATACGCTCTTCCTCTATAACAGCCACCCAGTTGGGTGGGCTGGTAGAGGTAACATTGTCGTTGAGAAGGCTAGGGATATACTGGATGGTGTTTTCGCTGAGGCAAGCGAGTTCGATGTTGTAGACTACTCCCTCATAGTGATGGCTACTAAGCTGACTAGAGCCCTACTAGGTGAGGGGAAGCCTGTGTTTGTTAGTAGAAATCTCTTCTACACTCTTAGAACGACCCAGTCTACTACCAGGATAGCTGTTAAACAAGGGGTTAGGGCTATTGTTGCTGCTGGAGGGCACCCTGTAGCTACCATGTTCTCGAGCCAGTTCTTCGAGGATCCAAGGGCTTTAGATTACCTAGCTGAGGTTTACGAGGAGCTTGAAAGGCTTGAGGAGTACCTGGTAGACGTAGAGCCCGTTAGCTATGCTGCTGTGGTTTTCAGTAGCGAAACCCATGATAAGTACTTCTGGGAAAGGCCTGATGTGTATTTAGCTGAGCTTGAGGGTTTAACGCAGATAATAGCTTCAAGCCACGTTCCGGTGGAGTTCCTCTCAATGGTAGACTTGGAGCGTAAGGCTAGAGGCTACAAGGTCCTAGTACTCCCATCAACTGCAGTACTTAGCTCTAGGGATGAAGGGGTTCTAGAAGGCTATGTGGAGGACGGTGGGGTTTTAGTAGCTACAGCTGAATTCGGCGTTATGAGCCCTGATTACACCTATAGGCATTCACTAGCACTGGAGGATGTCATGGGTGTTACATTCGAAGGCTTCCTCAGGATGGGCTACTCGTATCTTCACCTAAACGTAGCCCCCACCATATACGATGAGTACTGGAGCGGCCTCCCAGAATCAATACCCTTCGGTGACCAGAGTATCAGGTTCGAGAAGGGTAGGACTGAGAGGATACTAGGAGATCTAGTTAGGGTTAGACCTGTAACATCTAAAGTCCTAGCCTTAGTGAGAACACCTAAAGCCCCCTATGGTTTCGAGTACACGCTAGGTAGGAGCACGCCACCCCCAGACTCGACTCTTGAAAAGGTAGCAGGAGTGATCATGGCCGAGCACGGCAGAGGATCTATAATATACTACTCGGTTAGAGTTGGAGCACACTATAGTAGACTAGGACACCCTGACTACGCAGAGCTCATCCTCAGACCTCTAAACAAGCATGCTCCAAAACCACCAATCAAAGTCGAGGCCCCGGAGACTATACAAACAGAGTTCTATAGGAAAGGAGACAGACTGATAGTCCACCTAGTAAACCATACCTATAACCAGAGGATACTAACAGCACCCACAGGGCCTAGCAAACAATCACTCCCACCATACATACCACCATACAGCGTACACCCACCCAGAACCATAATCCCAGTCAACAACATAATACTAGAATTGCATAGCAAGGCAGACGAGAAGCACACAGCTTACAATGCCATAACAGGACAAAAACTTGAAGTAGTAAGAGAAAAGGGTAAAACCATAATTAAGCTAAACCAGCTCAACGAGTACGCATTAATAGTCATAGAGCCAAGATACTAGCGTTAGCCGCACCTATAGAACACCCTTCAACTACTAATATGAGCTACCCTACGCTCTCTCAACGATCTAAGATAATTTCATAGCTTAACCACCCAAATTGAACCCTTCCCACTCCTCTTCCTAGTCATGAAACGTTCAACGTAGAAATTTAACCCCCCCATGGAGCTTAAGCAAACTGATAATGTTTCCCTAGATATGTAAATGAAAACAAAATCGACGAACATAAAAACTATAACAACATCTGAACCTCCAAGCTTACCTAGGAATCCTCATAGCAAACATTGTCTACGCTGAACTCCCCAACCCCGATGAGACTTGTTGGAAGCTTAAAGCCCTCCATTATATGGGGTTGGTTTTCAATATGAGTACTTTTCCTTGGACTATGCATAGGCTGTGAACTTCTAGTATGTTGATCATGTCGCTTCTGGTAGATTGGTTTTAAAGTTTTCTATTGTTAGTTTTAAGGGTATAATAGGTGGTTCCTTTGACTTCCTTTAAGCTATCTATGGTATTAGTTTTAGTGTCTCCAGTAGTTGTGCTACTAACGTTACTAGGGTTAATATTAGGATTATGAAGATAGCTATTGTTAGTCTTGAGATTCTATTTTCAATGCTGGATGTTCTATTTTCAATTGTAGATGTTCTATCCTGTATCGCGGTTGTGGTTTCCTGGATTGACGTTGTGGTTGCCCCTATCTTTGATAGTGAATCGTCTAACTTAGAGGTTATGTTTGAGAATGTTGTTTCGAATATCTCTATCACGTTTTTCACGGTATCAACTTTATCCTCTACCTTGTTGAACCTCTCTCCTATGCTCTCAATCACGCCTATCATGTTTTTAAACTCTTTTATATCCCTTGCTACTTCTTCGACTTTCGACGCAAGATCTTTAATTGAGTCCTTTGTGGGTATATTCTCTAGGTGTGAGCTCACGTTCTTGCCTAGATCGTCTATGGATGTTGTAATCCTCTTCTCCGTTTCAGATAGGTCTGATTTCGTTGCAACTTCTCTTATCATCGCGTTAACTATGGCCATCCTGAGATCCGGGTCTAGCATGAGGTCTGCTAGTAGTATTCTGAAGAGCTTCCTTCTAAGCTCAGCGTTCTTCTCTATCTCCTCGAGCACCTTTGCTGCTAGGGACAAGGGCTTCCACCCCGCCTATTAGGTTGTTTTCAAGCATAGCTTTATAATTGTATGTGTAGATCCTTAATGGTGGTCTATCGCCTACCCTTACATAGGCTTCGCCTACCGGGAGTTTTAGGAGTTTATCAGCCTCCTCTAGGCCTAGCCTCCTAGCTAACTCCACGTAGTTCTTCGTGAAGCCCCCGAAGGCTACTATGACCTTCGTGTTATCCAGTACTGCTTGGGGTACATCTGATGGTGATTGAGTTGCGTAGACCACATGAAGCCCCCTGCTTCTACCCTCTCTAAGAGCTATTACCATGTGGTTTGCCGATCCGATCGACATCCTCCAAGCCTCATCTAGGACTAAGACGATTCTACCTGGGAGCTTTCTTTCCGAAGCTTCTAGGATTAAGCTTGAGACTATCAAGCTTGCCGCCACATTTCTATCCTCATTCCTCATACCCGAGAGATCGTAGACTATAAACCCCCTCTCTACAATAGAACCCCTACAAACCTCAACCCCACTTTTACCCCATCCAGTCTCGATACTTGATTTGATGAGCTCCTCTGCAATACCATCAAGTCTAGGTAGCGGTATGCAACTACCATCAACTTTAACAATCTTAGAGGCAACCCTAGATAGAAGGTTCTTTAGATCACCCTTAGGGTCTATGACTATAACCGCGTAAGGATCCAGTCTTACATCGCTAAGTAGGCCAAGCTGGGATGCAATCCCAGCTAGCATAACAGTCTTACCCCTACCGGTGGGGCCGAAGACCCCCATGTGGGCTTCGAAATCCCTAGGCCAGTCTAGTACCAGAATCCCTTCTCCGTCAACAAGTCTACCTAGAACAACCCCCCTCCTATCAGCTACATCCTCCTCCGCGACTATAACAGCTGGCGTGTTTAAAGCACTCTCGATAGGAGGGGTGCTTACCACCAGCCCCTCCAGGATGTTAGAATCTCCACCTAGCCTCCTCAACGTCACACCAGCTTCAGCTTCAACCAGGCTTCTAAAAGCCTCCACAATCCTCTGGTTATCAGGGTTACCTTGAGGTAGCCATAGTATGATACCTAGGGAGCCTACGTAGGGTTTATGATCTCTAGCCACAGTTCTATAGAGGTCGTTTAGGAATTTAAGCCTCTCAGCGTACCTAACATGCTTTGTTGCATTGTATGCTAGCTCAACCCTCTTAATCTCATCCTCTATGAACCCTAATAACCTCCCCGATTCAACCTTAAACATGCTTGATACAAATGTAACACTAACCCTCATAGACTTAGCTATCTCAACAATCCTCTCAGCCACCCTCCCCTCGGATGGTATCCTATCAGCTACGAAAGCATAGCCCACTAGAGTGCTACCACCAATACTAACCGTGAGCCCCCCATCCCTCCTAAACCTAATGGGTATCCTTAGCTCCCTTGAAACAAGCATATTCCTTACGAGTATTACAAGCGATAATGTTGCTATAGCTACTATGAGAATGTCGAGTACGTTAACCACACTAAGCCACCCTAACTGGCACCCTATCCCTACCCCCTAGAACTCTAGCCAGAGCAGCTGTAGCTAGGAATAGCATGAAAACATATATTGTCGGGATGGTGAGGTAGTATAGTATGAATGCTTTAAGCAGATTTACATCTATGAACCTAAGTGCATCCATAAGCTTCTCCGCATAGTCCTGAACTCCCTCGTAGGATGGTAGGTTTAGGGGACCACAGTTGCCTATATAAACAATCAATTCATGGTAGCCAGCACTCCCAGCTTCAAGTCTTAGGTAGACCCCACTAACACCCCTCCACGTCCACCGACCACTAGCCATGGTTTGATTTGACACCACACTTAGGGTACAATAGTCGGGATATCTGATCTCAATGAAGTCCCCTACGCCTAGGTAGGACGTGATGTGCATCCATCCATCCCCACTTGTTACGTTAAAATCCCTTGACGAGTACACTAGTATTAACGGGTTTACGGTTAGAGTTGCATGTACGGTCCTGGCAACCACTATTTCACCGTGGGAGAGCTCTTGAACCCTCAGGGGTCTAGGTTTCAATGGGAACATTAAACCGACAAACTCTACGTATAAGTAAGCTTCTAGCGCTGGAGCCAGGATCTGACCATCGTTTAAGTACTTTGACCTAGCGTACCCCCTATCGTCTATCATATAGGATGCTTTAACCTCACCTCTACCATCCATCACTACGAGCACTCCGTAGGCCATGGGGTTACCCTTGCTACTCTCAACCCTCACGGATAGCAGTCTATAATCTATACTTGACTCCGGGACCTCGGGTTTGCTAGCAAAGCTTGATACGAAGAGTGGGAGTACCTGGAGGCCTACACTGAACACTATAATGAAGGCTATCAACCACGCCCCCGCACCTCTAGCTATCCTGAATGGTATGGCGTAGAGTACAGCTCCCAGAGCTACCAGTATTAAACCGTAGTTATAGATGAGATCCGCTATGCCCGCAAGGGTTGTTAGGAATAGTATGGCTAGGGTTGCAGCTCTATCCAAGGGTGATGCTATGGCATACACGGGGCCCGAGAGCCTCGCCACCTCGGGAATAGCTGTTAGCGTTGCAAGTAGGACCTTCAGGTTCACTGCAACACCTAGCGATGTGGAATGCCATATGTTGAAGAGAGACCAAGAGCCACCTAGCATCAAGGCAACCCTATGGCTTACAGCGTATAAGACCGCGTAGAGGGAGGCTAGGAGTACCGATGAAACTCCATCCCATAACAGTTGGGGCCCCCATCTCTTGATGATGGGTAGGGGTATGGGTAGGGCGTATACGAGGACCCCGATGTAGAATGTTAGCACAGCTAGTTTGAAGGCTAGGATAGCTAGGTAGGCAGGATCCAAGGCCTCAACACCATCATCTAAAGCCCTAGGGCTTGGGCTATGAGATTAGCAAGGTACGTGACGACCTTGAACACAGTCATGCCAACAGCTAGCCAGAAGGCGGCCCAAACAGAGTCCTCTACAAGCGAGGATCCCACCCTTTTTACCTTAGCGAAGGGTATCGGGGCACCCCTAATAGCCCAACCTATGCTCCAGGTTAGCAGGAATAGTGCCCAAGCGAGAGCCGTAACCCTTGTAGTCCACTCCTGGATAACTTGAACCAAATCAACAGCCATAGAGCACCCCACGCTATACGAGGCGTGCTAACAGAGCGGGAGGGGGTGCTACGGGCATAAGCATAGCTAGGCTGGATGTAAGGGGCGTTTCCCCGCTAACGGTATTTGATTGTATTTCCAAATACTTGTATTTCCGTTAGCGGGGTTGGGCCTTGGTGTGGGTTCACTTGCTTCACCCACACCTCATGGGCCCCAGTCGAGCCCAACGCCATGGGGCTCCCATCTGAGGAGAGATACTTCAAGCCAATGTTTATAGCTCCAACAACATCCCTCTCAACAACCCTGCCATCCACGTATGCAACCCTTAGGACAACCTTCACTACCTTGAACCTACCATTAGCCCCCCTCACCGCAGTGCGGATCACCAGGGGGCTGTAACCATCAATCCTCCTCCTTGTAAACGGATCCACACTAGAAGAGCCCCTCTCTGATACCCTTACAACGTGAATTGGCCTATCTTCAAGCAACTTTATTAACGTAGCAATACTCCACTGGTGTATTCTGTGTCTAAGCTTTCTACTCTTATTCTTCTCCATCCTCTCCTTATCATCTCCACTTATATCACCTATTACTATTACTGCGTTGTTCTCCCTTGCAAGCTCCTCTATGAAGTTTACAACCTTGTATAGTATATCCTTCTTCCTACCCCCCTCTCTGAGCTTTCTAAGCTTCTTTTTAATCTCCCTTGTCTTGGTAGACTTACCCTTCGATATCCTCTTTCTCCTAACAGCGTATGCTATGACGATTTTTCCAAGTCCTGTCTCGATCCTTATAACCTCTACTAGAACGCTGTTCCTGAATATGGCTATTGTTATGTTGTTCTCGTTACCGTCAACTGCTATAACGTTCTTCTTATCGTAGAACACAGGGTGTACTTTTACGAATGTTATGTATGCTAGAACCCTCCTACCTCCATCTGTTTTTAGTTTAAGCTCGCTTGAGGGGATCCATCCACCGTAGAGGTATCTGTGTAGTTGCCTGTTATTAGCGTATCTAAGCTCAACCCACCCCCTGTGGGTTCTAATCTTCAAACTCCCATTTTCAAGTTTCCAGTCTTGGTTGTCTGAGTACACTATTGTAACCCTTCTAACCTTTGGTTTTTCGTGTGTAAGCTCTACCCTTCTTCAAACGTTCTCTGAAGGATTTAGCTCTTCTAACTGCATCCCTGTAAGCACCCTTTATAACTCTTGTTGGCATCCATGGGTACTCTCTCCTATACCTCTCGTAGAACACTCTGTGTAGTGTGTTCTGGGATGCATTATGCTTTAACGCGTATTCAACCATCTCGCTAACCATGGTCTTCAAAGGTTCAACAATATCCCTTAGAGCCTCCCCGGCAACCCTGTTAGCGTAGCACTCCAATACAACAGTCCTACGAAGTACCTTAAACTCCAAAAAGTACACCTCAAATTCATAGCTAACAATCTAAGACCAGGATATACCTCTGAGCTTCGAAGCTTAAATACCCATATAAAACTGCAGCAGCCTCCCACATAGGCCCCTCCGAGAGCTCTAGGACACAGGGTGTTTAGAGTAAAGCAACCTCCCCCTGGATTTAAGTATGTCAACTTGAGAACTGCTACCCACGATTCTAGAACTACTGTTCTAGTTAGAGTCTTTGACGGCTCACCCAACACGTTATACCAAGTATTTACAGCTACCTACAGCTATTTAAATCTACCGTCAGCTCTGTAACAGCCTCCCGGGGTGGTGGTCTCCTAGCTCGTACTCTAGTACCCTAAGCCTCCTCCGGGTTGGGTGTGCTTCGACTACGACTGGAGTACCCTTACCCTCTATGTAGCTCAACATGTCTGGGTGTACTCGGGCTACTGTCCCATCCTCACCCCTCATCTCAACCCATGTGAGGGTTCCATCGCTTGTAGGCTTCTCGTACCACGATCTATCTAGTTCTGCTAGCCTCCTCATCCTATTCCTAGTCTGGATCCTATCCTTAAACTGTGCTGGGCAGAAGTGGACTGGTGCTAGGTTTAAACTCCTAGCCCATTCTAACACCTTCAACGCTGTTTCCAGGGCTCCATCTACGGTGAAGGGCCTCACCCTACTCTCCCTGTAACCCCTAAGTCTTAGGTTGACAGCGTTAGGTTCCACAAACTCCATCTCGTTAAGGTTCACGAAGGCCACCCCCATCCTCGAAGCTTCAAGGATAACCTTCATTGCCCACTCTTCAAGGCCTGGAGCTATCGGGATCTCTATACCCACAGCCATCCCAGTATACCTTACAGCTCTCTCCACCGACTTAAGGAACCTTAGATCAACTGGATGAAACCTTATCTCGTCGAGGCCGGAAACCCACAGGGCCTTTAGAACTTCAACACTAGCCTGCCTCCCCGTGGTGTAAAGGTGGATGTGGAATCTCGATCCAAAGTTCTCCTTCAAGGATCTAATGACACCAATAACCCTATCAACTGCTGTAAGGGGATCACCTCCAGTTATACTAGCACCTAGAGCTCCCATACGTGCAACCTCCACAATAACCTCCTCAACACTACACACAGGCTCCTCGTTCACGAACATAACATCGTTATACAGTCTATCCCTGCTAACGGGACAGTAGAAGCATGCATCATCGCAAGTACCCGTTATGAATATCACGGCTTTAGCTCCCGGGTAGCAGAGCTCACAACCCTCAGCTAGCCTTCCGCCCGCCACGATACCTTTAAGGCTATGGCCTCTAACCTTCAACGCTAAGACCTGTGTTTAAGAGGTTTAGATGAGACCTATAAGTTTGAGGTTTAAAGGGTGTAGTGTGATGGCTGAAGTGGAGATTAGGAAGGTTCAACGACTGGGTGCTAGTAGCCTCATCATAACACTACCTCACTCCTGGGTTAAGAGGGTTAACTTGAAACCAGGTGATAGTGTTATGGTTGTAGATGAAGGGTTAAGCCTCAGGCTAGCCCCCATATCTAGAACCTCTAAGTCTAGGGTGGCTAAGGTCGACTTAAGGAATGTCAGAGATAGCATGGTTTTAAACCTACTAATTCCATGCCTCTACATCCTAGGCTATGACGAGGTCGATATTAAGCTTAGCGAGAGGAACACATCCCTATTATCACACATTAAAGGTGCAACGTTAAAGTTACCCGGCTTGGAGGTGGTCGATCTGGGGGGTGATAGTATTACAGCCAAGGTACTCCTAGACCCTGATAAGGTAGACCTTAGAACCTCCATTAAGGGTATGACGATACTCACATCGAATATCATAAGGGCTATAGCTAGAGCTGTTGGAGGCGAGCTTACAGGGGATGTAGAGGCCGAGATTAGATCTTTGAGTGAGGAGCTCTACAGGCTGAGGTCTATTGTTGAAAGACAGCTTCACATATACCCTTACGCTCCATACAAGGATGAGGGTTTAAACCCTATCCTAGCCCTAACAGCTCTAACACTACTAGGCTTAATGGACGCTCTCCTACTAGACATGGTTGCTATCGTGAAGGGGGGGTTTAGGCCGAGTAGGGAGCTCTCAGGTATCCTGAGTAGGCTTGGTGATCTAATCCCACTTATAGGGTCAGCTATAGCTAACCCTAGTGTTAGAAGAGCTGTGGAGGTGCTAATGGTTCTTCAGAAGGTTCAGGAGGACACAGTTAACCTCGTTAGATCTAAGGCTTTAGAGGACCTCCAGTACATCATAGCCACTAGGGTTATTGATATTGTTAAGATACTTCAGATAATATGCTATGCCGTAACATGCGTAGGTCTGTCTAGAGAGGGTGAGGGGGTCTGAGGGCTCTAGCCCCCCTGGTGGTTCTAGTGTTAACACTACTACTCCCGAGCACCCCCAGCTATACCTTCACACATCTAACCATAGCCTTTAACTACAAGCATGTTGACGAGGAGTTCCAACAGTTTTCAAACATAGTAGAGGCGGGGGGTGTGGTTTACGTTGCAGGCTCCAAGGGGGCCTACGTCTTCGTAGTGGCATATGATAAAGGTGGTAGGCTGTGGGCTAGATCGTTAAACCTAGGTGGTAACGCTACAGTATTGAACCTCAGCTTGGAGAAGGGCTTCTTGGAGTTGATAGCTCACTCTAGGACATTCAATGTAACTAGGCTAAGCATAGTAAGGGTAGGCTTGGACGGCACCATTGCAGGCTCCGAGCACTACACCATATACCCTAGGTTGTTCCCCCTGGTTGCGTTAAGGATAGAGGACTCCGTGTACATCGCCGGGGCCTCCTACATTCTCGGTCAAAATTTCAACTACATGGTGGCTCGTGTATCGGGTAAAGGTGTTGAGTGGGTTCAAGAGGATATTGGGGGTCCTGGGAGCGAGGTTCTAAAATGTGCTGGTGTAACACTTGGCTCAAGGATGCTGGTGGTGGGTGATAATGGGACTAGCATCTCGATAATGATAGTATCCCAGCTAGGTGATATACTCAAACACTACATCATATCATATGCCAACGTATCCGTAGCCCTCAACGGGTGCTTGAAGCTAGAGGATTCAAAGTTCATAGCCTACGGGGCTATAGGCGGGAGACCCCTACTAATACCCCTCATTGTGGAGCCCAGCCTGGACATCAGAGTACCCTCCCAGAACGTGGGGGACATGACGGGGGTTATCACAGCGGGGGCTGGTAGAGGTGATATCGCTGCATTCTATGTAACCTCGGGTGATCAGTCGGTGATCCTAGTTTACAGGTTTAAGGGTTCAGGTTTAGAGCTCATAGGAGCTGTTAACATTACTGATGTAGCTAGAGGCTTTATAGCACTATCAGCTTCATACTCGAATAATAGTTTAACCTACGCAGGTTACCTTATAGGCGATAAGCCTAAAGCCTTAATACTATCCCTCGCCATGACACTCACGGACACCCTTGAGAAAGGGCCCGGCCTGCTTAGGATCCCTCTACTCGAGTACATTAGCGATCCAAGGCTAACGTTAGCTCTCCTACTAGCCATAGTAGTACTGTCAGCTTA
>JAPYWV010000146.1 GCA_028276165.1 Acidilobaceae archaeon | reverse complement strand
GCACTAGCAGGGGTGGTAGCTAGCATAGCCGGCTACACCATAGTCACATTAAGGCCAGAAGGGCTGGAAGCCTTGGTAGCGGCAACACTAGTAGGGCTAGGGCTAGGACTACTATTCCCATCACTCCAGGTAATATCACTACTAGGGGTACCAAGACAGAGGAGGGGGATGGCGTCAAGCATATACACAGCTATGTTCGACATAGGAGCCCTAGTAGGGCCACCAACAGTAATAGCAATAGCAGGAGGGTATAGAGAATCACTAGCACTATCAACACTAATAACGATAACAACGCTAATCCCAATAACACTACTCAAGACAACAGGGAAACCTAGGGGGCAGGAGCCCCAACCATAGCCCTCCAGAGGAGTAGGAGAAGAGTACCTATAACGCCAACAAGGATAGGAACATTGAATGCTATAAACAACCTCACGAAGAGAGCCATCTGACCCTCAAGCCTACTAACCCTATCCCTAAGATCAAGAATATCCTTCCTCAAACCATCAATCTCACCTTTCAGCTCACTTCTCACATCCCCTATTTCTTTCTTCAGCTCACTTCTCACGCTCTCTATCTCTTTCCTAAGTTCACTCCTTACATCTCCTATCTCTTTTCTAAGCTCACTTCTCATATTTTCCATCTCTTTTTTCATCTCGTTTCTCACACTTTCTATCTCCTTTTTCATCTCTTCTCTCACATTTTTCATCTCTTCTCTCACGCTCTCTATTTCTTTTCTAAGCTCACTTCTCACACTTTCTATCTCTTTCCTAAGCTCTCCTCTCGTATTCTCTATCTCCTTCTTCAACTCCTCCCTCACACTTTCAGCTTCTCTTCTAACATCATCTCTAGTAGCTATATCCCTCACAATAGCTGTTAGCATAAGACGTCTAACCCTCCTATCCTTAACGATATGCGTTATAAGTTGTTCGACGAGCATACCCCTAGCCTCCTCATCCCTTGATAGCTCTTCAACAAGCTGTCTAGCAATAGACAATAAGAGCACCTAGTGTTAAGAGATACTCTAAGGCTTTAAAGTTTAAAGCCTGCTCTCAGGTAGAGCCTTAGGGTGAGTGGAAGCGGGAAGGAGGGGAAAAACACGTTTTAGGTTTAGGGTTCTCCCGGGCTTCCTGGTTTTATCTTTGGGGTTTCCATCCTCTTGGGGATCCTCTCCTCTGCGGTCTTCTGGTTGTTTGAGTGTATTGTGTTTTTGGTTTTGGCGTGTCCTCTGGCACGTCATCCTCTCTTACTACAGTCTCATCTCCTATCCTGACTATGCTCCCTTTAGCTCCAACGTTTAACTGAACCTGCCCTCTGTATACAGTGGTCCAAGCTCCTCTAATCTCTATAGCCTACTATGGCCTCGCTTATGGTTCTAGGACCATTCCTAGTCTCTATAACCTTAGCGTTTCCCCGCTAACGGTATTTCCGTTAGCGGGGTTGGGCCTTGGTGTGGGTTCACTTGCTTCACCCACACCTCATGGGCCCCGGTCGAGCCCAACGCCATGGGGCTCCCATCTGAGTAGGCCTGACAGCAGCCCCCCTCACCGCAGTGCGGATCACCGAGGGGCTGTGCCCGTTAATCCCCCTTGAGCTCCGAAGCTTAAATACCTACCACTTAACTATGGAGTATTTACAGCTACCTACAGCTATTTAAATCTACCGTCAGCTCTGTAACAGCCTCTCCAGCTTCTAACACTCTTACCCTCACGCTAACCCCATCCATGCCCTCTCTTAGATCTATAACCCTAGTCACGCCACCCACTCTCTACGCTCGGGACCAGCAGGCTCCAAGACCTGGAGGAGTCTTGGAGACCTGCTAGTCAACCTAAGTTAGGGGATCCCGGGGGTTTATAAGCGTATAGCCTCTACCCCTACTTGGAGTGGTTGCTCTTGCCTAACAATTGTAGCTTCTGTGGAGAGAGGGCTAGGTTCAAATGCCCTCTATGTAGTAGGCTTGTTTGTAGCACCCATTACGACCCATCAAGGGGTCTTTGTATTGGGTGTGTTGAAGCTCTATGTGAGTTGTGTAATGGTAGCCTATCTATAGCTAGGTGTATCTACTGCGGTAGGCTTGGTTGCGATAGGTGTCTAGTGCAACTCGATAACGTTAGAAGGGCTTGCAGGGAGTGTATAAAGGTGAGAGTGTTAAGGATTGAAGAGGCTAGGAGGGGTCTGGAGAGGTTGAGGGAGGTCACCCTACGACACTTTAAGCATGCTTGATGGCCTATAACACCTTGGAGCTTTTAAACCCCCGAACCCCTCGTTTATGCTGGGTGCTCTTGGAGATGTCTGTTAGGGTTATCGAGGCTACACATGCGACCCTCGAATCGGTTATGAGGAGGGTTCCCAGGAAGGGTGCTAAGGCTACACTTGCTCTAAGCACGCTATCAAGGATAGACTGGATTGTGAGACAGTGTGGAAGCCTGGTTTTAAGAGCTCAATGCCTAGCCAGTGCTAGAGGTCAATGTGTTGAGGGTAGGGATGCGAGGTTATGTGATGCCAGGTGTGCTTCCGTAATGGTGGTTGAGAGGCTAGGTGAGCTACTCGTCTACAGGAGAACACGTAACCCCCTGGTTATCAGGCTATCACCAGAGGGGTTAACCATATCGAGGAGGGGTAGTGTGATAACGGTTACAGGTGCCAGGGTTAAGGTAGAGCTATCAGGAGGAGATGGTGGTAAGCTGGAGAAGGTAGTTAGGCTAGATGAGGTGGAGGATCTAGTTGAGAACATCCACCTCATAAGGGAGAGTCTGAGAGGTGTTGAGGTTCAACTTTCAAACACACTAAGGAACCTAGCTAATTGTGCTAAGCTAACAGCAACACCATGCCCGTAGGAA
>JAPYWV010000047.1 GCA_028276165.1 Acidilobaceae archaeon | reverse complement strand
AGTAGTCTACGAGCTTGACAACCCATAGGGGGCCCTGGGCTAAAGCTTAGCGTTAGCCCTAACTGCTAGTTTTGAAAGCAAGCTGGGGTCTCAGTAGCTTTGAAGAGCCCTAGTAGAGCTTGGTACCCCATGCTGATCCCGGGATAGTGGTAACCTGTGATACGGGGGCTCTTTAACTACTTTAGTTTTAATTATAGCCTTACTATCATCTACACTTGGGGTTTTAAATTGGCTGGTGGTAGGCTGGAGAGGGTTCTTAGCGTTGTTCTAGCTGAGATTGCTAGCTACACTCCTGTTATCCCTCTGGGGGGTAGGGAGCTTAGGTTTAGGTTTAGGGATAGGGTTGGTGAGATTTCAAAGTTAATCAAATTCCCCTATGCTGGTAACCCGCTTGCTGTAGTCTACGGGCCTAGGGGTTGTGGTAAGAGTGAGCTCTTCAGAGCCCTCCTCTACGGGGCTAGCAGGGCCTACGATAGGGGTTCCAGCTTGGAGGTTCTCCTCTTAAGCGAGGTTAGAGGTGATGTTGTGGATGTCGCTTACACTCGTGGCTTCGAGAAACCCGTTAGGGATGCCCTTAGTGCAGGTAACTTAGGCTATGGGGTTCAAGCTGGTCTCACCCTAGGCCTCCCCAACGTTGCATCAGTAACCCTGGGCTTCGGTGTTAGCGTTGAGCCTAGACAGCTAGACTATGCTAGAACCCTCCTAGCCTGGCGTGCTATCCAGAGGTTGGAGGCTGTTGCTGAAACCGGTAGGGATTACATAGTTGTTGTAGATGAGTACCGTGGTGTCACTGAGGGTGAGCTGTACGCTCTAGTTGAGAAGATAGCAGACCCCCTGGGAGCTCTACACATCAAGCTAGTGGAGAGGCTGGGTTCAACAGTGAAACTATACATTACGACCAGTGACTCGATGGTTGCAAGTAGGATCAGCAGGAGCACCGTTAAGTATAGGAGTATGCTCATGTGGAATCTGCCTATGAGCTCCTTCGAGGAGGTTGTAGGGGAGCTCTCTAACATGGGTTTAATGGAGGAGCTTAGAGTGTGGGCTAGAAGCCTAGGCTTAAGCCTTGAGGAGCTAGCTTGGAGCCTCTTCGGGGGTAATGTGAGGGAGCTCCTGGAAGCATCTAGCACAGGGCTAATAGCGTGGTTGAATAACCTCATAGGCGTTGTTAGAAGGGCTATCACCACTACCATGAGATCGAGGAACCTCACAGAGGAAGCCGTCATGAGGGAGTTGAGGAGTCTAGCTGAAAGGGGTGCTGAGGAGCTCAGCATACTTAAAGTCTACGATGCGCTGCTAGGTGAGAACGTTATCATAGAGTACTACGCCGCAGACCTCCTATCAGAGATACCGAGAGAACCTTGGACGTCCAGGTACACGGCATACCAGATACCAGCATACCATCACATAGTGAGAACTATCGCTCTAAAAGAGGAGCTCGACGTAGAGCCTAGAGAAGTCTTGGAGGTCCTAGCAAAACACTAAGACTGTAATGGGAGGGTCTAAGAGCGACTTAAGAGCCCCCATGTCCGCCATGTCCCACCCCCTAATAGTGGGATTGCATGATGGGAAATCCGTAAAGTTACCTTTAAGCCCCGCCTATTATTAGGAAGTAGACCTCTGCCTAGCTGGAGGTATCCTGTTGATGTTCAGCCATGGTGGAGTTGATGTGGTACTGTGATCCCCCTAACAACTCCCGGAGCTCCTAGCAGTATTTTAATACCGTGGTATTAGCTGGTCTTCTAGGTCTATACTGCTGTACGGCTTACTAGTTCTGGTGGAGTTGTTGGCTTCTGGTAGGGATGCTGTTGGTGAGAGTGCTGAGCTTAGGATTCTTAGGGAGAAGGTTAAGGTTTTAACTCAGGCTAAGGTTAGCTTGGAGAGGGATCTGGAGTACTATAGGGGTGAGCTTGCTAAGCTCCTATCCCCACCCTACATTGAGGCTGTTGTTCTAGAGTTGCTTGATAACGGTAGGGTTCTTGTTAGGAGTAGCTCGGGCCCCAACCTAATAGTCGACGTTGCTGATGGCGTTGATAGGTCTAAGCTTAGGGTCGGCTCTATCGTGGCCTTGAACAGCCGTGGGTCCGCTATAGTCGATGTGCTCCCCTCACGCTACGACCCAATGGTTAGGCTTATGCTCGTCGAGGAGAGGCCCAAGGTTACCTTTAGGGATGTTGGTGGTCTAAGTGAGCAGATTAGGGAGCTCTACGAGATAGTAGTACTCCCCCTGAAGAACCCGGAGCTCCTAGCAAGGATGGGTGTTGAACCGCCAAAAGGGGTACTACTCCACGGCCCCCCAGGTACCGGTAAGACGCTACTAGCTAGAGCTATAGCAGGGGAGGCTGGTGTAACCTTCATAAGCATTGTTGCAAGCGAGCTTGTGAACAAGTACGTAGGTGAGGGGGCTAGGCTGGTTAGGGAGGTCTTCAGGCTAGCTAGGGATAAGGCTCCATCGATAGTCTTCATAGATGAGATAGACGCTATAGCCTCTAGGAGGCTTGAGGTTGGGACTAGCGGTGAAAGGGAAGTTCAGAGGACTATGCTACAGCTGTTAGCAGAGCTAGACGGCTTCAACCCCCTGGAGAGGGTTAAGGTTATAGCTGCCACGAACAGGCTGGACGTGCTAGACCCAGCACTCCTAAGACCTGGTAGGTTCGATAGGATCATAGAGCTACCACTACCCGACACGAAGGGTAGGCTTGAGATACTGAGGATACACACTAGGAGGACACCACTAGCAGAGGATGTAGACCTAGAGGAGGTAGCAAGGCTAACAGAGGGGTTCAGCGGGGCACACCTGAAACACCTGGTGGTGGAGGCCGCATACTCTGCCATAAGGAGGGGGTCTAACGTTATATCCCAGGAGGACTTCATAGAGGCTATTAACAGGATTAAGAGGAGGCTTAAGGCTAGATGGCCTGGGGGGGATCAACACCACATCTAGGATTGCACTTGGAGAGCACTCCTCCTAAACGGGCACGTCTGCCAGTACCTTTCACACTTGTAGACGGAGCTCCTAACAATATACCTCTCTAGGGCCTCACACCACCCCATATAGTAACCCTCCCTCTCAACAACCTTGAAGAACTCGCATTGAGATGATGGCTTGTAGTGGAGAGCGTATATCACCGGGAACATTACCTTATCTCTCTGAGACAATGCAACCCCCCGTAACACTATCAGGATTCTACGGTTTAATTAAGGTTCGACCACCGTCCCCTTCAGGCCCTTAACCACCTCTAAAGCCTCATCTAGTAGGCCTATGTGAGCTCTCCTACCAGTCCTCTCGACGAAGTTAATCGCAGCGAGAACCTTAGGCCCCATGGATCCGGATGGGAACTCTCCACCTTCATAGTATTTCTTCAGCTCGCTCACCTTAACCCTCCTAAGCCAGAGCTCCCCAGGCCTCCTGTAGTTCACCGCTACCCCCGGTACATCGGTTAATATCACTAGGGAGTCTGCGTTAAGCTCCAAAGCTAGAAGGCTTGATGTAAGATCCTTGTCCACCACCGCCTCCACAGGCTCCAGGCTACCATTGACAGATGCTACTGGTATCCCACCACCCCCAGCCGCGACAACAATGTAGCCTTGGTCGATCAAGCTCCTAACAACGTCAACCTCCAGGATGCCCAGCGGCCTAGGGCTTGGTACCACCCTCCTGTAACCCCCACGTGGATCCCTCCTCATAACCCATCCTAGCTCCCTTGACACCCTCACAGCCTCCTCTTCCCCATAGTATCTACCAATGTACTTTGAGGGGTCGGAGAACTCGGGGTCTTCAAGTGATACCAGGACCCTGGTGGGCACGACTGCTACACGCCTCCTCAAACCCCTCCTCGCTAGCTCCCTCTCCAGAGAGTGTGCTATTAGGAAGCCTATCCAACCCTGGGTCATGGCGACAGCTAGGTCTAAGGTCTGCCTCGGGGTACCGGGGGGTAGTAGGTCGAATGCCTCCAGTAGGTAGCCCACCTGAGGTCCATTACCATGGGTTACCACTAGCCTAAACCCCTCCTCTACGAGGCTTGCTAGAGCTCTTGATGCTGAGCTAACAGCCTCCCACTGCTCCTTCGGCGAACCGCTACTACCACGTGGTGTTATAGCGTTACCACCTAGGGCTACGACAACCAGCATAGCATCACACCTTAGACCCGTGGAATCCTATCTCTGACTCTCTCGAGAAACTCCTCTACAGCCTCCTCCAGCGTTGGCCCCTCCACCACCTCAACCTCATAGAAGACCCTTACTATCGGCTTACCGGGGTTTATGACCCTCCCTAGGTCTATTGGGCTACCTGATACAATCACATCTGCTGGAACCCTCCTAAGGGTCTCCTCTAGATCCCTCACCTGGGCCTCACTATACCCTGTGCTAGGCACAACCCTCCCCATGTGGGGGTATTGTTCGTAGAGCTTCGCTATTATGCCTACAGCGTAGGGCCTAGGATCGACTATCTCCGAGGCCCCGTACTTTACTGCCGCTACGTAGCCTGCACCATAGGGGGCTTCACCGTGTGTTACCGTAGGTGAATCCTCCACCACTACAACCCTCCTACCTCTAATCAGCTCGGGCTCTTCGACGTAAACGTTGCTTACAGCAACAGATATCCTAGCCTTCGGGTTAACACTTCTAATGTTCCTCTTAACCTTCTCCACGGCATCCCTACCAGCTTGATCACTCTTATTGATTACAACCATGTCGGCTAGCCTAACGTTAACCTCCCCTGGGAAGCTTGAAACCTCCTGACCCGGCCTCAAGGCGTCAGCTACTACTATCATGTAGTCTGGCTTCACGAAAGGCCAATCGTTGTTACCCCCATCCCATAGTATTATATCGGCCTCCCTCTCCGCGACCTCAAGCACCCTAAAGTAGTCTATGCCAGCGTACACCTTCAAACCCATCCTTATATAGTGCTCGTACTCCTCTCTCTCCTCCAGGGTAACCCTCCTAGCATCAAGATCCTCTATTGACTCGAAGACCTCGACAACACCGCTCCCAAAATCCCTATAGGCCATGGGATGCCTTACGGGGGCAACTCTAAACCCCTTCCCTAACAGTATCCTAGCAATCCTCCTAGAAACACTACTCTTACCAGCCCCCGTCCTAACAGCTGTTACAGCTATAACAGGCTTAGATGAGCTTAGCATAGTCTCCCTAGGCCCTAAGATCATGAATGAAGCACCTGCAGCCAAAACCCTACTAATAAGCCTGCCAACAGCCTCATAGGTTAGATCACTGTAGGAGAGTACAGCTACGTCGACACCCTCCCTGGCTATAACATCCTCCAGGACATCCTCGGATACAATGGGTATACCGTTAGGATACAGTCTACCAGCAAGCTCAGCAGGGTAAACCCTACCATCAACTCCAGGAATCTGAGTAGAGGTGAAAGCTACAACCCTATAATCCCCCCTGTCGCGGAAGAAGACGTTAAAGTTGTGAAAATCCCTCCCTCCAGCACCAAGTATAACAACCTTAATAGGCCTCTGCAACAAAACAACACCTCCCCACATTAATAGAACACAGTGAAACCCTATAAAGGAAGAATCCATATCATTTCAAACCCCATCGAAGGTGAGGAAAAGTTATAAGCATGTAATGCTAGTGTTTAAGCTGGTGCTATGGGGTGTCTAAGGTTAGTCTAAGGATCTCCCTAGTCCAGCTTATCTCAAGGTACTCTCGTATACTCACCATCATAGCCCTGCTCGTGCTCGTTGCCCTAGGAGCATATCTTAGGATGCTTCCAGCCATCAAGTACGGGTTGGAGCTTGACGAGGCCGACCCGTGGGCTATGTACTGGATTGCTAAGCATTTTCACGAGAATGGTCTTTTCAACTTCGGGGAGTTACGTAGGGTTACCTTGTTCTGGTACCCTTATGGTAGGGATTTCCTTAGACAGGAGTACATTGGCACCTCGTGGCTGGCAGCCCTAACATACCCTATAGGGGGTCTTCTCGGCCTAACCTTGAGGGATTGGATAGCCTTGTTCCCTGTTTTCGCGGGTATCGCTACCATAGTGCTCTCATACGTCCTAGTAACCTCCATCACGGGGTCTAGGCTTGGAGGGCTTGTATCAGCCTCCATATTCTCTCTAGCCCCGGGTGCTATAGCTAGGACTACTGTTGGCTTTGTTGAGAAGATGGTTGTAGCAGCTGTCTTCATAACAATCTTCTACATACTCCTTGTTAAAGCTCTTGGGAGCTCGGGGCGCCTTAGGCTAGTCTACGGGGCTCTCTCAGGGGTTTCAGCTGGCCTTGTATCCTTCATATGGGGTGGCTATCACTTCATAGCAATCTCCATGGCCCTCATAATACTCATAGACCCCCTGGTGCACGGGAGGCCTAGCAGGGATAGGCTTCTCGTCTACACATCCTCCACAGCCCCCTTCGTCATCATAACCTCACTCTACCCCGGTGTTGGCTTCGACTACTTCGTAGACGGCCTAGGCCTAGCTGTAGTTGGATCCCTCGTATTCTACGCTGTAGAAGCCTACTGGGATACCCTTAGGCTTAACAGGATAGCACCCTACAGTAGGGTTATACACGCGTGGGCTCTAGGTGTAGCAGTCATAGTAGGGTTTGCTGTCATACTAACAGGCGTTATAAGCGTCCCTGGCAGGCTACTACTAGCCCTTGGTATAAGAGAGTTCAGCCCCCTAGCTGAGAGTGTAGCCGAGCACAGCCCCCTAGCTGTAAGGGAGCTTGCTAGGGAGATAGGGGTGCCACTCCTCCTATCCATTGCAGGCTTAGCGTACATCGTGTACCGTAGGTATTCTGGAAGAGGGGGCCCCCTAGATCATGTGACCATAGGCCTTATGGTCATGGCCTTGATCATGTCCTACGCCTCCTACAACATGGCGTACTTCCTCCAGATGGCCTCCTACTATACGGCTATAGCTGCAGGGCTAGCAGTGGGGCTGTGGATGGCTGGTGAGAGGATCTTACTTGAGGGGAGGCGTAGGGGGCAGATTGTAGTAGATGATCTAAGGTTCTTCGTAGCCCTAACCCTCATAGTAGCTGTTATGCTTAGCTCAGCATACTACGCTAAGGCGGGATACGATGTTAGCAGCGTTAGAGCCCCCCAGATACTAACGTCGGGCTTAGGGCCCCTAACGTCACGTGATAGGGTTCTGGTTCCTCTAAACGATGCGTGGATTAGAGCTCTAGAGTACCTCAAGGCTAATACGAGCGAGGACTCCCTAGTCATAACATGGTGGGACTACGGGTACTGGGTGTCCGTGGGGGCTGGGAGGCGTACTGTAGCTGATGGGTCTACGTGGAATGAGACGCAGATAAGGATACTAGCTAGGATCCTAACGGGGAACGAGGATGAGGCGTCAGCACTCCTACCAATGTTCAGGGCCGAGCCTGGCAAGACATACCTTGTGTTCTACGAGGGCTACGTGATGATAATACCAGCTAACACTAGCATAGCCTACGTAGCCCCTATACCGCAGGTCTCCACGTTCGGGACGACAACCATTGTAAGCCATGGTGTAGCAGATTTCCCGAAGTCCTTCCAGATGCTGAGGATAGGCTATAGGATCGACCCCTTCGCGCCATCACCCTTCGGGACCAGGTACTCTAGTGAGACGGGGAGACCACCACAACAGAGGGTCATACACTTCCCAGGCTTCATTGGAAGCCCTGAGCGTAACGTGGAGAACGTCTTAAACGCCCTCATATACAAGTTGAGCATAGAGGGTATAATGGCTCCAAGGGAGAAGCGTATACTCAGCGGTTGCCCCATGCTAGGTAACATATCCCTACTCCCCACAGTACACGATCCCGCAACAGGCCAACTGGTGCCAGTCCTAGTTAAAGAGCCTACCAGGAGGTTCGCTCCGGAAGCCATCATAATATCGTGCTTCCACACCGAGGAGCTCTTCGATACTAAACAGGTGTTCGCAGTCATAGTGTTCATCTACAAGTGGCTAGGCTAGCTTTCAACCAGACCTAGGGGTAGCCCGGGGGGAACCCCTCTTTTAACTCTAAAGATCCCATAGGGTACTGGTGCTACACCAGTGCCTGGTAGAAGCGATGGGGGGCTTAGAGGCTATGTTCTGAGAGCTCTAACCGAGATTAGGAGAGCCCAGGTTAGGATTAGAATCGCTAGGTCTAGGCTTGAAGCGTTAAACGACATCGAGGGGGCTGTGAGGCTTGAAGCGTTAAACGAGGTACTAGAGAGGATAGCCTTAAGGCTTGAAACAATTCTAGTTCTAAGCACAGCATCCCCAGAGCTGCTAAGAGCTCTTGTTACAGCAGGTAGAGCCCTAGAACCATTACGGCATCACGCGCCACCGGATATCAAGCAAATGATAGTAGAGGTTCAAGAGACCCTCGATAAGATCCAGAACACGCTAACCCCAGTAGAGCCTGTGGTAAGCAACCCTAGCATAATAGGCGGTGAAGCAGAGGAAGTACTAAGAGAGGCCATGGAGGTGGCCAGGAGGAAGGTTACCATGCAGTGGGGAAAAACAGATAAACCCCGGGGGGACCTGTGGTATAGAGGATGAGGAGTCCTAGCCAGACCGAGCTATGAGGAGAGGATCACAGACCGATACACGGCTAAAACCCAAACCCCCAATAAAGGTTATAAGGTTCAGCCATAGTCTATTGTAATGTGGCGGGGTGAAACAGCGGGGTAGGGCAGCCTGGCAGCCCGCGGGGCTCATAACCCCGAGGTCGGTGGTTCAAATCCACCCCCCGCTACCACTTCTACAGGGGAAACGCCACTCCAACATCTCACTCCACGCTACCATGGATACACGAAGTCCGGACAAGATCTCCGGTTAGAATCTAGTAGATAATCCTGAGGTCGCGTTCGATGTTAACACGTGCATTTACCTTAATGTGATATGTGTGCTTTTTAATTCTTCCACCCTCCTCCAGGTGTGTGGTGGTGTGTTTTGAAGCTTGTTTACGTTGTTCTGGATGGTGCTTCTGATGGTTTTAGTGTTAGTGCTAGGGCTTTAGAGCTCTCCCATAAGCCTAGTATCGACTCCCTAGCCTCCCACTGTCTCTGCGGCCTCATGTACCCTATTGGGCCTGGTGTTGCCCCTGAGAGTGATGTTGCCGTCCTCTCCCTCCTCGGCTACGAGCCTGATAGGTATTACACTGGTAGGGGGCCTCTTGAGGCTCTAGGTGCTGGTGTCCACTTCTCGGATGGATGGCTTGCTCTTAGAGCTAACTTTGCCACAGTCGACCCCGTATCCCTTAGGATTATTGATAGGAGGGTTGGTAGGGGTCTGGGTAGCTGGGAGGCCCGGGAGCTCGCTAGAGCCCTTGATGGTTTGAAGCTTGGTGGTGGGAGGGCTGAGGCCTACTTCAAGGCAACGATATCACATAGGGGTGTTCTAGTCATAAGACACCTCGACTACAGGCTTTCAGCTATGATTAGTAACACTGATCCAGCATACGAGAGGAGGGGGTTTATAAGCGTAGCCCTCCCATCATACGAGCCATACGTTAGAAAGGCCGAACCCCTAGTGGACACATTCGAGGCTAGGCTTTCAGCTGAGCTTGTCAACGAGTTCACGGTTAAAGCCGTAGAGGTGTTGGAGGAGCACCCGGTGAACAAGGCTAGGGAGAGGTCGGGGAAGCTTAAGGCTAACGCTGTGCTGCTGAGAGATGCTGGTGATAGGAGGCCACCGACAGAGCCTATAGAGGAGAGGTTCGGGCTTAAGTTCACATGTATAGCTGAGATGCCGGTGGAGGTTGGCATAGCTAGAGCTCTAGGCGTGAAGGTAGCAGAGGTTAACGTAGAGGAGGCTAGGAGCAGGAGGGAGCTCCTAGAGCTGGAGGCAAGGCTAACGGTAAGAGAGCTTGAGGAGAGCGATGCTGTATACGTACACCTAAAAGGCCCTGACGAGCCGGGACACGACGGGGACCTGGAGGGTAAGATAAAGGCGATAGAGGATATAGATAGGTACTACTTCAAAACACTACTAGACAAACTAGACCTAGAGGAGACACTGGTAATAGTAACCTCAGACCACTCAACACCATGGAGCTTGAAAGCACACAGCGAAGACCCAGTACCGGTAATGCTATCAAACCCAAGACTACCGGAGAAAAAGAGGTCGTTCAACGAGATAGAATGCAAACAAGGAACCCTAGGGGTCATAGAGGCAGGATACAAACTACTACCAATAGCGATAAAGACGATGAAGACGCTACAGAAGCCAACAGGCTAAACCTCCACACCAGGGTTAAATGACCCCTCCCCGCCCTTTAGGGTGGGTAGAGATCATACACTAAGCCTATATAGCTTAGCTTCTGGGTGAACGCTCGCACCCCTACGTGAAAGCTACTAATCCACGCTGGGATCTCGTGACATCCGTATAAGGTTTATAAGGTTAAAAATGAGGTAGAGGTGTTTATGTACGGGTATTGTTTTGTTTATAGGGTTTCTCTCCTGGTTTTAGCTTTACCGGTGGGCTGGTTTGGTTAGACCTGCTCTTAGGAGTAGGAGTTGGAGGAGGGTTTATAGGAGGACTCCTGGTGGTGAGACTGTTGTACATTTTGAGAGGAGGAGGCCTGGTAAGCCTACTTGCTGGAGGTGTGGTAGGCCTCTAGGAGGTGTCCCTAGGGGGTTCCCGTACGAGATTAAGGGTCTTGCTAGGAGTAAGAGGAGGCCTAATAGGCCTTACGGTGGATACCTATGCTCGACATGTCTGGCGGAGCTCCTATCGAAAGCTGTGGTAAGAGGGGGCCTTTGATAGTCATCTCAGGCCCTCCAGGTTCTGGTAAATCTACCTATGCTAGGAGGCTTGCTGAGGATCTCGGCTTAAGGTATTATAGTAGTGGTATGGCTTTCAGAGTTCTCGCCAGGGAGAGGAACGTTGATGTTGTTGAGTTGAACAAGCTAGCTGAGGGGGATCCCAGCATCGATCTTGAGGTTGAGAGGAGGACTATCCAGGTCGCATGTGAGGGTAACGTTGTAGTGGACAGCCACCTAGCAGCATGGATGCTCGCTGGTAAAGCTGATGTCCTGGTGTACGTTAAAGCACCCCTCATGGTGAGAGCTGAGAGGATAGCTAGAAGGGATGGTAGGAGCTTGGAGGAGGCCCTAGAAGAGATAGTGAGGAGGGAGGAGAGCCACTGGGCTAGGTTTAAGAGATACTATGGTGTAGACGTTACAGACCTATCAATATTCCACCTCGTAGTGGACACGAACGCCTACACGATAGAGGAGGCCTACGAGATAATAAAGAAGGCTGTTACAACAAGGATTAGAAAGCTAGGCTACAATAGCAGAGATAAACCCTTATAAACCTAGGCCGATGACCAAACCCACAGGTGGGCTGAATGCCAGCAATAGAGGTTGGAAGGATATGCGTGAAGATAAGGGGTAGGGAGGCTGGTAAGAAGTGTGTAATAGTAGCCATAATAGACCAGAACTACGTACTAGTAACAGGGCCTAAGAGCCTAACAGGTGTTAGGAGGAGGCGTGTCAACATAAACCATGTAGAGCCCCTCGACAAGAAGATCGATATAAGGCCTGAAGCCTCAGACGAGGAGGTCCTAGAGGCTATAAGAAGAGCTGGATTAGAGGATTACATGAGGCAGGCTGTTAAACCACTCTTAACCCTCTAAGGTAGTCTAAGACCTAGCAGGGGGCCCCCGTCCTACGTGGGCTCTAGAGTAACGTTTAAGATGTGCCTGTTAAAGTAACTAAAAGGGGTTGGAGTTGGAGGGCGATGTAACAACGTTAGGGAGGAAGTTCATTGAGGGTCTGGGGAGGCTTTGTGGGTTTGAGGAGAGGTTTTATGTTAAAGTCGATGAGGGTACCGATGGGAGGTATGGGTGGGTCCCCACCATGAGGCCTATTGATAAGTACGTGGAGTATGGTGTAATCAACCTCGATAAGCCCCCGGGCCCTACTAGCCACGAGGTTGTTGCTTGGGTTAAAAAGCTACTTAACATCCCTAAGGCAGGCCATGGTGGGACCCTAGAGCTCCCCACCCTCTTGCTCGGGGTGGGAGCGGGGATACCCTAGGGTAACCGGTGTTCTACCAATAGCTTTAGCTAACATGACAAAGCTTATAGGCTATGTTATGCACTCGTCTAAAGAGTACGTGTGCGTGATGCAACTCCATGAGCCGGTCTCCGAGGAGGATCTTAGGAGGGTTCTTAGGGAGTTTAAGGGCACCATCTACCAGAAGCCCCCTCTTAGGAGTAGTGTTAAGAGGGTTGTTAGGAAGCGTAACATCTACGAGATAGAGCTTTTAGAGTACACGGGCTCCATGGCCCTCATAAGGGTTAGTTGTGATGCCGGTGTTTATATGAGGAAGCTGTGCTGGGATGTCGGGTTAATGCTTGGTGTTGGAGCTCACATGAGGGAGTTGAGGAGGACTAGAACGGGGCCCTTCACAGAGAACCTTAACCTTGTTAGGTTACAGGAGCTCTCCGAGGCTATCTACGCTTGGAGGAGTGAGGGTAGGGAGGATCTACTGAGAAAGACTATAATGCCTGGGGAGGTCCTTGCATGCCAGATGCCTAAGGTGGTGCTGAGGGATACAGCTGTTGAGAGTATCGTTAACGGAGCTAAGCTAGCAGCCCCCGGTGTCGCCATGGTGAGTGATAAGGTTAGAAGGGGGGAGCTGGTGGCACTCCTAACACTCAAGGGGGAGTTGGTGGCTGTGGGTAAGGCTTTAGCCGACTACAACGAGATACTTGGGATGGAGAAGGGTATAGTAGTTGAACCCGTAAGGGTCATCCTAGAACCAGGCCTCTACCCCAGGGCTTGGAGGAAGAGGGGGCCCTAGTGGTGAGCTCCATCCAAGGCTACCTGGAGAGCTTAACTCAAACGAGCCCGGTAACAGTAGCACTTGTAATGTCAACCCTAGCAATGATACTAACAACCCTCGGGGCAACTCCAACCCTCCTGGTTAAAGCTAGGAGAGACGGTCTACTAGAGGATCTCATAGACGTAGGGCTGGGGTTTAGTAGTGGCGTAATGATTGTAGCTAGCTTCACAAGCCTACTACTACCATCAATAGAGGGAGGGGGTTTCACTATAACAATGATAGGCTTCATACTAGGAGCTGTAGCCATAGCGGTGGTCAACGAGATTCTACCACACGAGCACATATTCAAGGGGTTTGAGGGATGGCAATCTGCTAGGGGTAAGGTTAAAGCAGCGTGGCTCGTAGCCATAGCAATAATAATACATAACCTGCCAGAGGGTTACTCGATAGGAGTCTCCTCAGCGTACAGTGGCGTAGAGGGTGTTAAGGTAGGGCTAGCAATAGGCCTCCAAGACATGCCCGAAGGGCTAGCAGTAGCACTCCCAATACTAGCTATAACGGGGAGTAGGCTACTAGCGATACTAATAGCTGCTCTAAGCGGGTTTAGCGAGGTTATAACGGCAATGCTAGCAGTCACACTATTCGAGCACCCACAAGCACTATACCTAGGACTCTCCTCAGCAGCAGGAGCCATGATATACGTTGTAAGCCATGAGGCCATACCGGAGAGCCATAGGAGTGGTGTTGAGAAGAAAGCC
>JAPYWV010000046.1 GCA_028276165.1 Acidilobaceae archaeon | reverse complement strand
CGTGTATGCTATATACCCTGTTACCCCTCTTACCAGTTGTAGTCTGTCTTTCTCGTCCCTCCCGTATACTGTTGTTGTCGGTCTTATGTTCATGTCCACCTCGTAGAATGCTATGTCGGCTAGCCTTCCTACAACGTATGGTGCTATGTGGCCTTCCACCCTCTCGCCCTTGACCAGGCCTAGCCATTCTCTACACGCTGCAGCCATGACGTATGATGGTGTTGGTAGTAGCCTGTAGCCTGGTTTAATGCTCGATATGAGCTTGCTCGTTGTTAGCGGTGGTGGCGTCATTATCTTAGGTGATAGTAGTAGCGGTGTGTGTATAACCAGCTTGAAGGGCTTACCCCTAGCTATCCCCGCATCTAGACTCTCAACACTCTCTATGACAGCCTCCCTCGTTGAGAAGGCGAACTTGAAGCCTAGGAACTCCACCACACCCTCACAGCCTGAGAGAGCTGATATCGAGAATGGGTTCCTAGAGTACACTGCAACACGACCCTCGAGAACCTCACCACCACGAACACGGAGAGGCTCCTCCGAGTCGATGGTCGAGTAGAGCCTCCTAGAACCCCTCCTGAGAGCGAATAACGTAACAGGCTTAATAGAGGCACGTGACCTAACAAAACCATGGATATCACTTAGGCAATCAGAGCTCAAGATAATATGCTTGAGAAGCTTAGAGGTCATAGGGGGCAGGATGACGTCAGATAGAGGTGTAATGGAGAACCTAATGGTCACAATGTAGCCTGAAGCACCATCAAGAACACTCTCGAAGATCTGCTTAAGGGGCACCATCCCACCCATAACATCTAACTGTTAGAGCAGGTGCTAAGAGTCAGCTTCGAGCCTCCGACCTCATCCTGAACCAGCCTAAGCCTCTCGATTAGCTGTGAATCCATCGTGTAGACTTCAACATGAGATCCCTTGAGGAGCTTCCCTAGAGCTAGAAGTATGACGTGGATATCGTTCTCAACCTCTATCCTTAAACGGCCGGGCTCTTCACCCTTACGTAGCTCCTCCCCTGCTACTCGTAGTAGGACGCTATGCAACCCCCTACTCCTGATGTCATCCAGCATCCTATCCCTATAGTCTTCATACCACACCAGTTCTAGCACCCTTCTAACAACTGGTAACCTACCGAGATCGTTGAGGCAACCTTCAGCAAGCCTATCCTCCCTCTTACACTTACAGCTAGGCACCTCCACCCTCCTTATCGAGGTGTCCCTCTTCAAAGCCTTCACAACTATCTCCTTAACCTTCTCACAGCAGTGGGTTAGAGTGCTTATGTCAGCTACTACCTCAACGCTACCCCT
Organism: Acidilobaceae archaeon; assembly: GCA_028276165.1. Taxonomy (GTDB): domain Archaea; phylum Thermoproteota; class Thermoprotei_A; order Sulfolobales; family Acidilobaceae; genus DSZV01. The sequence goes on along the minus strand of JAPYWV010000046.1, from coordinate 12,319 downwards.
CATACCGGGTGAGAACCTCCGGTAATCGTGTTAATATGAATCTCCCCACCTCACTACTCCACTCCGCTCTCCTAACCCTCACGTCTAGGTTTCTGTCGAAGAGGAACTCGTAGAGCCTCAGCATTTCGGGGTCAAGCGATCTCTCAATAAAGCCTATGACGTCCTCCCTATGGGTTGATACGATAGTGGAGCCCTCCAGCTTCGATAGATGTTTAGCTAGCTCTGCAACACCCCTTACGCCTATGCTATCAACAGAAGCTTCAGGCTCATCTAGGTAGACTAGGGGTTTCAACCCCAGATATGATATGAGTGCTACCGGTATCGTTAAGTTCGCTAGGGTTAGTAGGGATTTAAGCCCCTTACTTAGGATCTCCACCCTCCTCTTCACACCATGTAGCTCTAAGGTTACACTGTCTAGGTGTATGGATGCTCCAACCTCCACCCTCTCAACCCCCTCTAGGGCTCCTACAGATGCTTCAATCGACCTCGCAATACACCTGGCTACGCTCCTCCTAATTTCATTTACTACGCTTGCTATCCGGTGATCGCTATAGGCTTCGGCCAGTAGCCACCTCTTCTCCAGCATACTGCTAATGGGGGTGTAGAGTGGGGATCTGATCCCCCCCATCTCACCTCTAACAATACGAGCTATGTTTTCACCAAAAGCGTAGGGGTCTACCACACTTATACCGATCACGTCGAGGTCCCCCTCGACAAACCCTTTAACATCGAGTAGCATCTTCCTCGCCCTCTCGGCATCCTCAAGTGGTAGGGGTATCCTGGCTTTGGCGAGATGTAATTTAAACTTACCATACGATAGTTCAAGCTCTTCAACGTCTATGAGTGGGCTTGTAACCCCATAGACCTCCCTTAGGGTTGACGAGAGGAAGGATAGTATGGTGTAGAGTCTAAGAGCTGTAAGGGCATCGCTCGTCCATCCCCTGAGCTCCTCGGCAGCCCTATTCAAGCCCTCAGATCTCTCCTCGAAACCCTCTACGACCCCCCATAGTTTTAGGAAGTCGGCTTTAACATCGCTGAGAACCTTAAGGCCTAGAGCTAGGGGGTGCTCCTCCCCTAGCACCTCAGGTAATGCTCTATTCGAGGTAACCGTGGATATTGTGAGTGTGGACGCTACAAGGATGCCGATCAACGTTTTACCAGCTATATTGCTACCATAGAATACCGTAGCTCCTGGTATTGGGATCTCCATCTCTACATCCTTAACCCAGCTAATCCTCCCAGCTTTCAGGATCAAGTTCAACTAAGTGCACCCGGGTACAGTGTAGAGGTCGTAGAATCTTTTAACGGAATCGTAGTACTCATCACCTTCAACCCTCTCCCCGCACCGCTGGGATCTCCTTGACTCTACTGAGACCTTCTTATCACAGGCCATTAGTAAGCCAGCATACACCCTAGACTTGGCTATAACCTCCCTGTACCCACCCTCAAGCTTATCGACATAGTCTATTAGCAGGTTGCGAACGTACACTCCAGCATCTTCTATGCTAACACCCTTAAGCTTATCCTCTAGGTCACGGGGGATGGTGATGTTGAGTTGTTTCAACTCACGCTCCACCACATCCAATCTCGCTAGTACACTATTGAGGAATAACACCATACACTTTAACCCCTCATAATCCACCTTATAATCAACCTTCCTACCTATCGATTCCAAGAGCGATCTATGAGCTTGGTGGTGTGAGGCTATCGCGTAGATTACCATGAAGATCCTATCACTATCCATTTGATCTTTGAGGAGTAGCTCAGCGAGTATAGCTGATAGGAGCTCGTGATCCCTAAAACCCCTCATGACGTTCTGTTGATACCTGCAGAAGGCCTTACCAATATCGTGGAGAAGCCCTGCTACGAAAGCTACCCCCTCATCTAGCTCCTGCCTCCTAAGCTTTCTGTTCAAACCACACGCCACGGTCTTAGTGCAGAGTGCAACATTAACAAGATGGTCCTTCAAGAGCTCCTCCAACTGCTCCCCATTACACTCATCCTTGTAGGCTAGAAACTTCCATGGGTCAAACGATGCCATACTCCCTATCATAGCCCTTCACCACCTTGAAGCCCAGGAAGATCACGTTAATCCTCTCAACAACTCTCTCCCCAACCCTTCGGCCAATCTCTCCCCTCACACCCTCCTCAAGATTCTTAACGAAATCGTAGAAGTAGACACCAGACTCATCCCTTAGTATCTTATGGAAGTAACCGAGCTTAACATCTTTCACTACTACCCAGCACCCTCTCTCATTACTGCAAACCCTAGTTACAGCCTGCACCTTACAATCCCCATCGAAACAGAGGAGCTCCTTAAACCTGCTCCTTAGGAATGATATTGATACATCGACTACATCGTGTTTCCTGCAATCCTCAGCTTCACAAACAACTAGAGGTATCAACTTAAATGGTCTTAAAGCTTCCATGAAACCATATGAGCTTACGGTCTTCAACCAGTCTCTCAGGTCCTTTTTGAAAATAGGCAGATCTAATAGTAATCCTTCAAGGTTACTAAAATACGCTTCTGGGTACCCGTAATCCACATGAACCCTATAACTTGTGAGTATGGAGTAAGCTGTAGGTGCTTCCCCATACCTCCAATCTATCCTATAGACGTTGATCCCGCTACCTTCAATCCTCTCCCATTTAAGCCCTTTAACTAAATCCTCAATACCCCTCATCGTGTGGTTAATCTGATAATCTCCGTAAACCTGCTTTGCTGCGTTGATGGAGTCTTCTGATAGTGATACCACTAACAGAGGGTTTATGTCACGGCGTACGACATCCTCTGCATCCTCCATACGCCTAAGTATTCTTCCGAAACGCTGGATTAAGGACTCTATTGGTGCAATGTCGCTTATCACAGCATCAAATGACTTGTCAAGACCAGCCTCGACGACCTGGGTTGAGACTAGGATTAGCGGTCTCCCACCATTATACAAGTTTAGGAAGTCCTCGAACCTCTCCTCTCTAGCTCTGTTACCAAGCCTCCCATGTATCAATATTATTTTGTAGCTGTCAGCTACACCCCTATCCCTTAAGTTCTTGTATATGTCGACAGCCCTCTTAACAGTGTTAGCTACGATCAGGATCCTCTCGTACCCCTCGTGGATCAAGCTAGCTACTACGTCCTCCACCCTTCTGTCGGTAATAGCTGTTAGAACTCCGGACCTGTAGGCATCCCTTACCCCCCTAACATCTTCATCCTCTATCTGATCTATGGGTATCCTGACTAGCTTGCAGTTCAGCTCAGCCAACTTATCATAATAGTCTAGGATTACGCTACCTCCTACAACGATGACCCTACACTGTACATTAGCTAAGTCTCTCGAAACCTTCAGTAGCAGACTTACATACTCAATGGGTATCGAGGCTGTAGCGTAGATAACGTTCGACCCATAGTATTTGACCATGAAGGGTGTTAATGCCGAGATTAGGTAGAGGAGCCCCCTAGAGGATTCATCTACACCCCCCTCACCCTCATCAGCTTTAGCTAGGAGGTGCACTTCATCCATTAGGAGTGTCCTACCGTATAAAGCTAGTGATGCTATATCCCAATGTGATCTATGCTTGCCGATATCAGCTACAGGTGCTACCAGTGCTTCCAACAACGTGCTATCATAGGTTGCGACCATGTGATGGCATAGCATGTAGGGGTCTTTCGCAACATTCTTAATTTCAACCCCGGCTTGGTAGCAGGCCTTATCACGGAGCTTGCTCATCACATCGCTTACTAGCGCTCTCAACGGGAGTAGGTGTAGGCTTCTCACCCCGTACTCCACCATCAATGTAGTTAAACTTGTCTTCCCAAAACCTGTGGGTGCTATTAACACTGTAACGGGATATGACGGGAGCTCCTCGACCACCTCCCTTAGGATACGCTCCCTCCTAACCCCCACCCTTTCACCCCTGCTTAGCTAACTGGTGTAATAGCCCTAGGATCCTTTGAGCCTCGCTCTTCAATAGCGCTTTCCTCCTATCCCTCTCACCCCTATAATCATTCTCTATGTAGCTCTCAACATGTTCTTCGTCGATGAGCTCACTGGACTCCTGTGCGATACGCCATAGCACATCCTCCTCCCTCAGGTAACGTGATAGTCTGTACAATGCGTCAAGGTACGGTCTCCTCACCCCCGTTGCTATCGAGTAGGCAAGCATCTTAGCATCGCTAGCCAACCTCTTATAGAGGCCTTGTTCGCTTGCAATCTTAGAAAGGTATAATGTTGAGATGATTAGCCTAGCAACCGTAGAGGCAATCTTATACTTATCCCACCCGGTGAAACCTATAGCTTCCATAGCGGATCCTAGGTTTGCTACCTCACCTAATGATATTGTGAAGCCCTCCCGCCTATAGAATCTTAAGCCTGTCGGTGAGAACGTTGATAGGTTCAATCTAACGCTTTCAAGCACCCTTCTACCTCCGATAACCTTCTCAGCCTCCTCTCCAACCCTACTGTAGATCTCAAACAGGGCTGCAAGCCTCATACCATCTACATCTTCAACGGGCATCCAGTACTGGCTCTTATCCCCGATTATGAAGTTGAACTGGCGAAACACATCGGTTAAGAACTTTGCTTCCAGCCTTCTCACCTCTATACCAACAATATCCATTGTAGGTATTACATAGACGTCTGTTTCACCAATAGACCCGCTTCCAGCCGTTAATGCTAGTAGTGATGCTGTTAGAAGAGCTACAACTCCACCATTAGCCCTAATCTCAACGATGCCAAGTGAGGGTCTCCCCGTTGATTTCACATCCTTTAAACCACCGAATTTACCTAATTCGTAGAACCCCTCGCTTATCAGTAATCTCGGTAGCCTTAGATCCCCGCCAAAACTCAATTTAAGGTTACCCCTCTCAACCCCTAGGGTTACACCATCAGGTGAAATCCCGGCTTTTACCTCGTCTAGATGTTCTCTCACATAGTTTAATAGTGATGTGTAAAACCCGCCCCACTTCTCCCGCCTACCCGGCAGTTTTACGCTAAGACCCTCCTCGAATATATCGTAATCGCTACCCGTCATACGCTGCCTCAGGATGGGCACATCACCTAACCTATTAACGCGTTCCTTATAACCTTCAAGTATGTTTAGCATGTTGTGTAGGAGGATGTCGAGTGGATTTCTTTGTGGCATCTCTACCTCGATTACCTCAAGTCCACGGATGGTATCTAGCCCGAATCTCAGTTTATCGCAGTTCGCACAGGAGGCTGTAACCACGGTTTTCATTATCTCGGAGGCTAACTTTAACGGTGGTAGTACTATCTTAGCCTCTGCCATGCACTGTCACCGCAACCTTAGGGACTACATAGTAATCCCCCCTTGAGTCCCTAAGGACGGCGGCCTTGTCCGGGTCTACTCTGACCTTAACACTTGTTGATGGTATAATGAACCTTTTAAGGAGCTTCAATGGATCTTTTACACCTAGCAGATACCATTCCCTCGAGGGCTCCGGGAGGTTCTCCTCAATGTAGTCCCCCTCTATTACCTCCCTTACGAGGTACTCTGGTAGCATGAAGCTAGTGGTTACTACATCCAATGGGGCTAGTTCTAGAGGGTAAGTGTTAACCTCCACCACTGAGACCGGGCACTCCCTGGAACCTAGCCTCCAGATCCCCGTAGCCCATTTCTCAACGCTCTCCGGATCCCGTGTTAGGTACACAGCTTCGAAGGTAACACCTGGTAGGTAGACCTTACCTCTACCCTGTACAGCCCAGATGTAGGGTGAGCCTGGGTATAGGTTGCCGGTTCTCACCCCAAGTGTTGTTATATACCTGGTTAAATCTATAACCTCGATCGCAGCCTTCGGGTTGAAATCCTGAAACCTCCCCGTGACCCAGTTGATGATGTTGAGGAGCTCTACCGTAGGGCTTAGTAGGGAGCCTCCTTCAACGATAACCTCAGGTCTCGATGTTCTAAGCGCTTGGTACGCTAGTGCTCCTAGGAGTGTTGTTGGTGGTGGTATCTTGAACGTCGGCTGGGTTGCAGTGTAGAGTGGTAGTGTTACAGTGAAACCCCAATGGACTTGGATTGTTGCGGAGACAGCGTAAAGGTTTAAAGTCCTAGCCATGATAGTGCTTCCTCCTTAATCCTCGCTATGGCGTCAGCTATGGTATCAGCTACCTCAACACCTAGATTGCTCATCTCGCTCTTCACGCTATCGAAGCCAGCGTACCCTACAAGCTTGAACTTATAGCCGTATCTCTCGCTCATCCTCTTAGCTCTCCTAACGGTCTCCTCTATGTAGCTTGACCTCGTGGGGCTACTCACCATGAACGGTGTGTCCTTGCTTAATGTTAAGAGTATCGACTCGTAACTTATGACCGGGTTGAACCTCGACTGTTTAGCTCCAAACATGTTGGATTCAAGCATGTGTGCTAGTGCGTCTAACGCAAGCTCAACCCTAGCCCTCCTCGCCTTATCATCTACCACCGGTTTGTTGGTGTAAGTGCTTACACCTACACTACTAAGATCTATGCCGAAACTCCAGGTGTAAACGGCTGAGCCGACCTCAACATAGTATATCATTTGACCTCTAGCTTCTTCACCCTCAACGGTAACCCTCATAGCTGTAGGAGCATGCCTGACATGAAGCTGGGGTTCGACGACTGCAGCTTCTAGAGCATCAACAGCTGGTACCATGTAGCCGCATACGAACCTCGATGTCCGCTTAACCGGGATCCTTGCTGTGACAAGGAAGCCGCCTATGTCCTCCACCACACAGTTAGCCACTATGGAGGACTCGACATTCCCAGGCTCGTACCCCTTACTTCTCTCACGCTCGCCTTTCATCGCTATGTCCCTGAGTTGCACCTCCCAAGCCTTACCTCCGAATAGCTGAGGCTGGGCATGCTTAACGAACTCCTCTCTCTCACAGTACTCACATAGGGGTAGGTTCCTCTTGGATGCCAGCCTGGCTATCCAGCTCTGGTAGGCATGCCCCATAGATTCGCCACTAACCACGGGGACGTACCTCACAATGTACCTTGAATCACTTCTAACCACTATCGCCGCCTTCCTATGTCTAACGAAGTTACCCACAGACTCTGCCATGTTTAAAGCCTCTACGTTAACCAAAGCCCTAAGACCGAGCGAAAGCCATACCATCCTCGGTTCACCCCCACGAGTCTAAGCTGAAGCTTCAACAGCCTTCGCTGGGAAGGTGAGAGCTCTTGAAGCTATCTCCCTGCAAACCTCGAGACCTCTAATCACATCTTGTTTGAGGAGCTCCTGCAACCACTTTACACTTTCCTCCTTTGCGACATAAGCTTTAACCACCTTTTTATCCTCAAGCTCGCATAGGCTACCATTGGAGCTCTCATAGGCAGCCCTGGATATCCTCAAGGCCTCGTAGAGAGCTTGCTCTACTACAACTTTACTAGTTGCATTGGCGAGTTTATCAACTACGGAGAACATACGACAACGTACGAAGGCGTACAACATCTTAACAATATCGTCCTTATATTCGTCCTCCTTACTCGTAGGGGCAACCATAATACCACCCCCTAGCAAGCCCGGGGGGTGTGGTAGGTAAAAGGGGTATTTAAATGTTGGGTTATGATGGAGGGCTGTGTAGGGCATCACATCGTACCCTGTAACATCACTGTCCTACTTGGGAGGGTATGGTAGAGTTTAACACTTAAATATTGTAACCTCACATATCCAACCTGGAGGTATGCCGTCATGCCTTGTTTGCTGGTTTTCTCTTTTGGTTGGAGTGAGGTATTCGTCTCCAGGGCTATTGTTGGTCGTGGCGGTGTATCCAGCGATGACCTCGTAGTGCTTGTTGCCCCTGCTGGTGGGGCTGACTTCGAGGAGGAGAGGTATAGAGTTGCTGTTGATGGTGTTAGGAGGTTCCTCGCCAACATTGGTAGTAGGGGTCCCGTTGAGGTTAGGGTTGGTGTTGACGTTGACTTCGAGGATCTGGTCTTCAGCATATCCCGTGAGCTCTCAAGGCTCCTTCCGGGTTTCACTCGTGTAGAGTTCTACCTCTCTGGTGGTATGAGGCTTATAGTCATAGCCCTACTCTTCATCGCAGATATCCTCTCAAGCCTAGGTGTTCCAGTTGAGGTCTATAGTGGTCCTGAGGACTCACCTAGGATCGTTAAAATCCCCCTAAGGGCCCTTGGGGCTGTATCGAGGCTGACTAGCAGGCAGGTTGAGTTACTAAGGGAGCTGGTGGGCCGTGGTGAGGTGAGGCCTGGTGATGAGGGGTTCGGTGGGGGTGTTGATGCTAGTACTGTTAGGAGGATCCTCGATAAACTAGTTGCCAGGGGGCTTGTAGTCAAGTCTAGGAGGGGGCCTAGGGTCGTCTACAAGGCTACAGGGCTTACCAGGGCTGTGGTGAGCCTCTACGACGTTATGAGTGGTAGGTGACTGGGCAGACACGCCTATACCAGCAGTAGTAGCACTTCTGCCTAGGCTGTGACACCTCTGGTGGCCTCTCACTCTCAATGACAGCCTTTAGCCTAGCAAGCTTCCTCTCAACACCCAACAGCATATCACCTGTAACCCTGAACCTCACGATATCACCACCATTGTATAGGATAGCCTCTCTAACAACACCAAGAGACTCTGTTACTAGTAGCGCGTAGGCTACAAGCTGTGTTTTGAAATGCTTCAACCTATCACGTCTCCTCCTGAAAGCTTTAACCTCAACCACGAAGAGCTTACCATCGCCTGCCACTAGGTCCACTACACCCTCAACCCTAAGCCTATAGCTCCTCACTGGAACCTCAACCCTATACGGTTTAGGTAGGCCTAGCTCGCTTGCAACCCTAACCTTGAAGCTAGCGTCAACCCTAGACCTACCAACATCCATGCTATCTGTTGGGTCGGTCACGTAGCCTAGGTTATGGTGTATCCACGGTATCACAGGGCAGTACTCGAACTCCTTTAGATCAACCACGTTAACCCAATCATCATAGTAGGTGTATAGCATCGATTACACCCCTAGCCCAGAGGGGTTTACCTATAACGATCGTCTTAGACCAATCCTGTGGTTGGACGAAGACAATGTGGACAACGTCCGTCTCATGGTCTATGATGGTTTCAAGCCTCCTAGCTAGGTCTAAGGCCCTAGCCCTCATCATATCACCTACGAAAGCACTCCTCTGTATCCTCGAAAGCCCGCAGGCTTCAAGCAACCTTGAAACCCTAAGCCTTACATCATCATCGCTTATATCGTAGACGACAACGACCTTCAAGCCGCTTCACCCTCATAGCACTGGTATGGAGCACCCCTCCTCAAGCTCTCAGCAAGCCTTAGAGCGTAACCTCTAAGAGCTTCATCGAAGGTCATATGCCTGTAGGCTCTAGGGCATACCTGTTTAAGCCTCTCACTCACAAACCCGGCTATCTCGGCTCTAGAGTTGTAGGAGAGCCTACCCGATTCAATCCTAGGCCTCCACCCCCTCATGAAGGCTCTAACGAGAACCTCGTCGATGAGAGGAGCTCTCCACATCTCAACGTAGTCGAACGCTAGTACAGGCTTACCACTCCTATCGGTGTGTAGGAAGCCAGCGTAGGGGTCTAGGCCTGCTAGCACGAGGGACCTCCAGGCTAGCCCGTAGAGTATACCGTAGGCGTAGTTAAGCGATAGATTGAATGGGTCGATGGAATCCCTATCCCTACCATTAAACCCTATGTCCCTTGGGAGGATTAACGCTATGGAGCCCCAGTAGATTCTCGCAGCTTCAGCCTCCACCCCCATTATAACGCTCCTAGCCTCATCGAGAGTCCTGGGTAGCACGCTTAAATCGATACTCGAGGCTTTAGCCTTAACCCTCCTAGCCTCCTCAGCGAGCTCCCTCACACCCAGGTCTACTGAGAGCCTGCGGAGCGTGCTAGCCTGTGTGAGCATCTTACACCTGGCTATGGACAAGGCTATTGAAACAGCTAGCTCCCCACCATAGGCTTGGTACTGTGCTCTCCTGGTGGTGGTAGTCCTGGTGTAGTGGCTAGCGTAGAGTATCCCTACAGGTAACCCCCTACCATCAACCACTATGACCTCTATGCCTGTTATAACGAGCTTCCTCAAAGCCCTACTTGATATGGAGATACCACTTGAGGCTAGTACGACAACGTCGATCTCAGATAACGGTATCTTCTTGGATCCATCCCTAGCTTTTATGTTCAACGCTGCCCCCGTTACACCGATTTTAACACCGTAACCTGTCACATGCAGTATCCTCATACGACCTCATCCTCAACACATGCTGACTGTGGAGGTTCTACTGGTGAGAGTAGCACGTCTATAGCCTCATCCCTAGCCTCTAGGAAGCTCCTCCTAAGATCTGGTGAGATGTAGACTGGTTCCACCCAGAGTGTTGGGGAGCCCTCAGCTATATTATTAACATGTACTAGGATCCCGTAGTCTACAGGGACCTCCATGTAGGACTCCATTGCTAGAGCGTAGCCTGCAAGCGCTACCCTATGCCATCTCATCGACTTACCGTACTTTATTTCAACCACTAGCCCCATCTCGCTTAAACCATCGACCCTAAGGTGTCTTGATAACCCGATAGCACTACCATCAACCCTGTACTCTGACAGCCACGGGATCCAGCCTAGGCCTTCACCTCCATTCAACAACTCTGATGCCATGGACTCGCCGAGCCACACTGATACCAGCTTCCTATAGAGCTCCACAGCCCACCTATCGCTCGTTAGATCTCTAACCCTCAGCCAAGCTCTATCGTAGAGCCTTCTAACCACAGCCCACCTATCACCATTACTAAACACTATGGATCTCAGATCCCTAGCAGCTCTGTGGAAGATCTCGTGGACTATGTAGCCTACCCTCATGTGCTCGTTAACCTCAGCTTTCACACCCTTCCTCCTCCTAAGCCATAGGTCTCTGAAGCCACAGTAGCTAGCGTATGCTACCTCGCTAACGCTAAGGCCTAGGTAGGCTCTAGGCCTGACAGGAGGTTTATCCCAACTCCAACCCCTAAGCTCCCCGGGCACGGGGTCTAACTCTCTAACCTCATGTAGCCTCCTAAGCTGCCTACGGATAAACCAGCTAATCATAGCCTTACACCAGGTAGTAGGTATTACCGTTGAAAGTTCAAGTCTACAACCTAGGAGGCCTACCCTCTAGTCCCTAGCTGGGTAGGGATTCAATGTTAGGAGGGAGCTCGGGGCACGACCTACCCCTAATTAGCATCCCTAGCTATCTGGGGACCCCTCAGGCCTCCACCAGGCCCTCCTCTACCTCGGCTTCTACAACCTCTCCACCAGTAACCCTCTCGGCCATAGTACTGGCTATGAAGGCTACAAGGTTACCCCACTGTGTTAGGTACACCCCACCACCCCTCCCCTTCCTGGCTATGAGGTCTTCTCTTGAGAGTTCTGCAAGCCTGTTCTTGACAGTCTTCTCGTGCAACTTGAGCTTAGCGGCTATCTCCTCAGCTGTTAAACCCTGGTTTTCACGTATCACTCTTAGCATCTCGAGCTTCTGCTGGCTTACGTTCAACGCGAGTAGTCTTAGGAAGCTAGACGGGATCCTAGCTTCCCAGACGTCGCTACCATCACTTGAAACATAGATGTCAACGTTATAGCCTAGGCTGGGTAGGAGGAGTGCTGCGAGGACAGCAGGGGTTATAACACCCCTAGAGCCACCACTGACATCGAATATAACGTTCTTCACACCACCAGCATTCAAAACCTCAGACATAATCGAAGCTATTGCCGAGGCGGGATCGCTAGGATCAACGTCGAGAAGCCTAAGAACCCTAATCCCGTTAACAGAGGCGAAAGAAACAAGGCTATTGTAAGCCCTAAGAGTAGCACTGGCAACAGGCCTAATGGTAACACAGAGGACAGCATCACTGCGACCAGCAGCTGAAGAAGTAAGACGCCTAATAGCGAAATCCTCGTGGAAACCAAGAGTAAACACAAAAAGCCTCTCAAACACCACAACAACACCACACATGAGTTACAGTAAAGGAAAACCTTTAAACTCTAAGCCCACAGGTGGCACACATTAAAACTAATCCCTGGCTAGCCAGGGATCCCTATATACTTTTCGGTTGATGTGGCGAAGACCACATCTCAACCGTTGCTAGGTGTTCCAACGGGACACTACATCAGAATCCCAGGCTAGCCGGGGATGATGTAGGGTAAAGCTTAAATACCCCCTCTCCCAGCTAAGACCATGGGGGGCCCACAGTGGAGAAAACAGGGGTGCGACAATAGAAAACAAAATAGGAACCAGTGACTACAAAGCAATACACCACGACAAGGCCCCCCATGGTGCAGAATCCATTGCATGGAGTTGAAAGTTCTAGGTGTTTTGGTGTATGGATGATCGTCA
>JAPYWV010000049.1 GCA_028276165.1 Acidilobaceae archaeon | reverse complement strand
GGTGGCATAGGAACTTAGAACCATCCCTACTCCTAAGCACAGCTATAAACCTGTCATCAGCGTACTCGAAATCAGCCCTCCTAACCCCGGGGATCCTCACAATAACATCCAACGAAGCCAAACCTCCAACCAGTCTACTCTTCCACCCTACACGTTATATTCTATAGCACAAATTTATACACGTTAGACACCCACCTCCACCCTCACCTATCGCCTACTACCTCCAGCTTGAAGAACAACGTGTAGAATGAGGAGATCTTTAAACCAAACTTCTCCTCTCCCACATCTCTCCCACTTAGTACAGGAATGGTGAATCTTAGCCTTAAGGGGGTTCAAGCTGTAGCCGTTTAAATCTCCGTAGCAAGCTGTCGGGATGCGTGATTAGCGTAAGGGGAGCTCATGTTTTTAAACCTTACACGGGATGATACTATTCCAGGGGTGGGCCCGTAGCTCAGCCTGGTAGAGCGGCGGGCTTTTAACCCGTAGGTCCCGGGTTCGAATCCCGGCGGGCCCGCCACAACCTGTCGTGAGGGCTCCTACAGGGTTATAGGGTCTTTGGAGTTAACACTTTATAGGGGTTTGTTTTGGCTAGGGGGTCTCGATTAAGCCTTGTTGTTGAGGGGTTGTATGTTGTTGGTTCTATGCCTGTCTTATACTCTAGCTCTGATGACGCCTTCATCGTGGCTGACATTCATTTAGGGTTTGAGGAGGCTATGGCCTCTCAGGGTGCCTTCCTTCCCAGGTTGCAGCTTAGGAGGGCTCTTAAGGTTCTCTCTGAGGCTAGGGGTATTGTTGAGGCTAGGAGGGTTATCGTTAACGGTGATATCAAGCATTCATTCGAGAAACTCTTGAAGCAGGAGAGGGTTGAGGTTAGAGAGTTCATTGTTAAACTCCAGGAGATGGGGTTTAAGGAGGTTATAGTCGTTAGGGGTAACCATGATAACTATGTAGGCCACCTCCTCAAAGAGTTGGGGGTCGTCTTTGTAGAAGACCTCCTAGACCTTGGTGGCGGTGTTAGGGTAACCCACGGCCACCTTGATTTAGAGCCTAGGGCCGATGTAACCATAATAGGGCACGAGCATCCAGCAATTCAGATAAACATCGGGGGTTCTAAGGTTAAGCTACAAGCACTCCTTCTCATCCCAACAATCCTCTCCACACGGATACTAGTTTTACCAGCACTAGGGGAGTACCAGACGGGTAACGTTGTGCAACCTGATAGGGATAAATTCCTATCCCCAATGGTTAGGGGGTATGCTGTAGTAGATGGTATAGAGCCTTTCATTGTTGATAGGAGTCTTGGGGTTATAAGGTTACCCGAGCTTAGGAGCCTCTATGAGGGTACCTAGTCGTAGGGGATGATACACCCGTGCTCTTTAAGCTTCTCATATATGATGTTGACCGCTTTAACCACCTCCTCCTCCCTCTTAGCCCCCGTTATAACCATCTTACCACTACTGAATATGAGGAGTACCACTACAGGCTTCTCCATCCTGTATATAAGCCCTGGGAACTGCTCCGGCTCGTACATGCTACCTGGTAGTGCTAAGGCGGCCTTCTCAAGGTCTACGAGGGCTCCTAGGTTAGCTGATGCAACTATATTCTGTATCTGTATCTGAGGCTTCCCGTATATGGGTATGCCCTTGTTTATAAGAGTCTTGAGTATCTTTTTCACAGCGAAGACGAGCTGGTTGACACTCTTAGCCCCCGTTACAACCATCTTCCCGGATTTGAATATAAGTGCTGTTATCCTAGGCTGTTCAAGCCTGTAGACCAGCCCTGGAAACTGGTCCGGGTTATAGTCAACCTCAGGTATCCTAGTCTCTATGAGCGTTAGGTCGAGGGGGTGCTCTAGTATGACGGTGGCAACAATATTCTCTATCTGAACCTCAGGCTCCCTCTCAGCCACACCAGAGGATTTCAAAGACTCCACCCCCCTTTAGGGGTTTAAAAGGCGGGGTATTTAAACTATAACGCTTAGCTCAGATTAGCTTAAGAGCTTTGAGGCCACAGTATAGGTTGGGATGAAGAGGCGGGCAGTCTAGGATACGGTGACTGCCTTGGTTCAAGCTGACCGCTCTAAGCTTAGGTTAGCCTATGGATCTAGCTCTACATGGGGTTTCAGGTCGTGAGATTCACATGGGGTTGTATTATCGTAATGGATCTGGATAGGTTTAAAGAGTATGTTGAGTTGAAAGGTCTTAGCGTCTACGAGCCTAACATAGTGACTGGGACTCTCTCAGCTTTAGTAGAGGATCTTGCCCGGAAGTACCAGGCTGTTATAGTCTATGGTCTTGATTGGAGTAGGGGTACTGAGGAGGCTGTGTTAGAGGTTCCAGGTGTTGAAGCTGTGGAGCTCGAAGGAGATCTCGTTAGGATAGCCGAGGAGGTTCTAAGGCTGGGCTCGTCCATAACCATTGTTGCTCTCACAGGCTACGTTAGTTGTGCTCCTGCAAGGGATAGGAGGGAGGCTTATGCAGGCCACCCTTTGAGATCCAGGGCTAGGGGTGTGCTCGAGTCTCTTAAGAGGAGGTGTGGTGGTGTAGTCTACGTTGATGGTGTTATCGTCTGGTCTAGGGGATTAAGAGGAGGTCTTCGACCTCAAGGGTGTAGCCGTAGCTCCTAGCAATCCTAAGTGCCTCCTCGTACTCTTTCCTTGTAAGCCTCCTAGCTATATCCTTGTACCTCTCAGGCTCCTTTAAGACCAGGTAGTCTGGATGGTATTGATCCATTAGGTTTAACACAGCTCTAGGCACGTTCTTTGAAAGCCACTCTAGGACGGGCTTCGTACAACACTCTATGTGGTTTGGTAGAACTAGGTGTCTTACAATCATGTCGCCTAGACCTCCGTCGTAGGCCTCAACATGGTTCCTAGCTGCGACGGAGAAGTAGGTTTTAACCTTTGATAGCCTTCTACCGCACTCGTCGTTACCGTACTTGAAGTCGGGGAGCCATATGTCTATGATATCCTTTATAAGCTTCATAGCCTCAGGTGTCATGTACATATCACTATTCCAAAGCTGTGCTACATTAACCCTTAGGTACTTGAGGCTCTCAAGTATGAATGGTATCTGTGGGGTAGGCTCCCCACCAACATGGTTTATGTTACGAGCCCCCGTCCTAGCAAGGGACTCTTGTATCAATGCTAGCGTCCTCGGGGTTACCTTAATGAAATCCTGTGACTTCATCTGGCTAATCTCCCAGTTCTGGCAGAATACGCACCTGAAGGGGCACCCTCCGTAGAATATGGTACCACTAGGCACTAGGGGGGCCTCCTCCCCTGTGTGGTGGAAGAAGCTGTAGACTATACACTCGTTTGCAACCCTACAGACTCCTATCTTCCCAGAGGCTCTATCAGCTTTACACCTCCACTCGCACAGCTCACACTTTCTCATCATCCTCCTGGCGATAGCTATCTTAACGTCTAGGTAGCTGAACTTGGGCTCCCCGTCGCTAAGCTTCTCAACACCCTCATATATGTTAAGCCACAACCTCCTATGCTCCAAGGCAAGCTTATCATGTACGGCCCAGAGCTCCTCTAAGCTCAAACCCTCATCATAGGGGTCCAGGGGGGCCTCTATACTACGAGCTATGAGGAACTTAGCTGGCTTCTCTCCATGCAAGACACTATAGTACCATGGAAGTCTCTCCCTTAAAACCCTATTGTAGAGGGCTCTGAGAGCATCGGGTCTAAACCTGTAGACAAGGGATTCCGGCATAGGCTCAACAATCCTAAGCATAGACCACCACCAAATGTTAACCCAGTATATGTGTTGGTACCCATTAAGCCTATAAACTTTGCAAGTGAAAGCCTCGCCTTTCCAAGGCGGAGATGGAAGGGGGGTTTGTTAAGACATTGAATGAGAATGTGGGAGTTCTGGTTGAGGTACGGGGTGCTCGGTGCCTAAGGGGTTGTTGCCTCTTAGGCAGGCCCTCGCCAGCCGAAAGCATGATGTCCCAAGCATGGGAGCCCGATTAGTATATGAGGGGTGCGCGTCCAAGTGGGAAAATCGACAAACCGCTGGGGGGAGGCGTAGAGCCTCCCAGTGATGTGGGTAGGGGGTCATATTCCATCCTTGGAGTTTAGGAGTAAGATTTTTAAGCTAGAACGGTTAGCTTTAAACCTCTGAGGTGAGGTGTGGGTTTGTCTAGACCAGCTTACACCCTCTTATCAGTGTTCATAATAGCTGTTATAGTAACCCCCCTCGTCTCAGGGTATGTGGGCTTAAGTGATTCGACACCCACGCAACCTCTAGCGTTCACTGCTTTCGTAGACCCCCTGTTGCTGGATCCAGCTAGCTACACTAACCCCGTTTACATGGATATGCCGGAGTGGTTTGCAGAAGGGTATCTGAGTGCCCTAAGCATAGCTCTAGCTAAGGGTGAGAGGGTTAGAGAGGGTCAGGTTAAAGTTGTTATCACAGCTTCACCTAGCATAGACCTAGGAGAGCTAGCCTCTAAGACCAGGGGGTTGATAGGTGTATACAGGCACCCCGCCTTCACGTACGTTGAAGCCTGGGTTACAAAGGATGATGTGGGGCTCCTAGCAAGGACACCTGGTGTCTACAGTATAGCCCTCTACAGGTCACCACTCTCATGGATACTATACGAGCAGGAGGTTGCAAGCAGGGCCCTTGACACGGTTGCTGGAGGAACCCCAGGTAACCCTGATGTGGAGCCTAGCATGTATAAGGCGGTTGAGGTTATAGGGGCTAGTAGGGTTTGGAGCGAGTTCGGGGTTACTGGTGAGGGTGTAGTTGTAGCTGTTGTCGACACGGGTGTTGACTTTGGAAGCCCTGGTTTAGGCTCTCAAGCCATAGCTAGGACCCCTGAAGGCATACCAATGATATTTGATAGCGATCAGGTTGGTTTAACGTTAACACTTGTTACATCAACGAGGGATGAGGGAGGCTTCATAAGACTCCCAGAGAGAGGTGTTCCATTCTTCGACGGCTGGTTCCTAGTTACGGGTGTGACTAACGTAGGCTGGGTGTTCTATAGATCGCCTGATGGTAGGGTCTTCTACACGGAGTTCCCCCTGAAATCCTACCATGTCGGTGGTATAAGCTCTGCTAGTGGAATCTACAGGTTTGGGCTAGCGGTCCAGTACTATGTTGTCTACGGTACACTCTACTGGACGGTCCCCATACTCTATGTAGACTCTAGAACCCCCGGTGTCTACGATACAGTCTACGCCGATCTATCAACGATGTACTACTACCTACTTGTAGCCCTCAACGCCACGGGTGTTATAAGAGCTCCCCCTGAATCAGCTATAAGAGCTTTAAGGGACTTCAGCTTCGCTGATGAGAAGCCCGCGAGGTATGGGGATGAAGTTCTAGCAAGGGACTTCACAGGCGATGGTGTCTTCGATCTAAGCATTGGAGCTCTAGCAGGCTACCTCTACGATTGGACTGGGTTCCTAACAGGGGTTGGGCCTAGGTGGAGCTGGCTTACAGGGTTCGACTACACAGGCCTCATACTACCAGGGCTGGATAGTAGAGGTCTCTACGTAACCATAGCCTACGACTACCACAGTCACGGGACTAGTGTTGCTAATGTTATAGCATCGAGGTACGATAAACCCGTTGATCTAGGCTATGGTAGGTTCCCGCTCAAGGGTATAGCTCCTGACGCTCTAATAGCTGCTAACACGGGTCTCCTAAACCCGATAGCCTCTGTGTTCTTCTTCAGCGGTCACGACCTCAAAGGGCCCTACTGGGAGTGGACTTTTACTGGGAGGCATAAAGCGGATATCATAAGCAACAGCTGGGGTAGTAGCTTCGTGCTACTAGCAGGGTTTGCTAGTAGTGTTTCAAACTACGCCCTCCTATGGGATCACGTTATCTCAGTAACCAAGACCATCATAGTGCATGCTGGTGGTAACGGGGCTCCAGGCTACGGGACCATGACCACACCGGGTGACTCCGCATTCGCCATAACACTTGGTGCTAGCACCCTCTTCGACTACAGGCCCGCCTACGGCTTCCTACCAGGTACTTGGGATGACGTTGTCTCATGGAGTGCCAGGGGGCCTACGAACGTTGGCCTCGTTAAACCAGACGTGGTTAACATAGGTAGCTTCGAGTGGGCCTTCACACACACTCTAGCAGGTCTTGGTAACGGTATAAGGGCTATAAGCCTGTTCGGTGGTACTAGTGAGGCGACACCCATGACCAGCGGCTCGGTAGCCCTCATAGTAAGCTACCTGAAGGGCAGAGGTCTAGGAGTCGACCCAGGCTTTGTTAAAGCGCTTGTGAAGAGCACTGCTAGGGATCTAGGTTATAACGCCTACGTACAGGGTGCAGGTCATGTTGACGTTTACAGGGCCTTCGAAGCTCTAGTTAAAGGTGGGATTCCGATAGCCAGCTCTACATCTGTTGCAGATAACCTATACTCGCTATTCGGCTTCAACACAGTATACTACCCGGTTAAACCTGTTGTCGACACTCAACTGTACACAGGCCCCATGAGGCCTGGTGAGTCTAAGACGTTGAAGCTAGACCTGGTAGCCTTCGGTGAGAGCAAGGTTAACGTCAGGCTCAAAGCGGTTACCTTCACAGTGTCCAGGGAGGGTCTAGTTAAGTACCTAGACCTAGAGAAGGGATACGCTATTGTAGCTGGGAGGATAACACCTTTAAAGGACGTAGTGACAGCTGTCGGCCCTGACTTCATAACGTTCAAGCTTGTTAGAGGTCTATCAAGGCTAGTGATACCTGTATCCCTCGACGCCTTTAAGGGTGCTGATCTCGTAGAGCTTGTAGCCTATACAACCTATAGCACGTTCGACCCGTTTGGTAGGACTGGTAGTTACATCTTCTTCCTATACCCAGGGCTTGAGCTTCACTACGGTGTTGACGCTAACAATAACGGTGTCATAGAGATCGGGGAGACGCAGAGGATAAACTATGATATTAGGCAGGCTAACGTACTACATGTAGTCATAGGCAAGCCGTTCGAGAAGTTCAAGCTAGCTGAAGATCAGGCAGCCAGGTGGCTTGGTAGGGATATATCGAACCTAACCAGGGGCCCCGTACTAGACCTTAGAATCCTAGGGTCAAGGTACCCCGCTGACACCCCTGTAACATTCAACCTAGAGCTTAGAAGGCACTTCAGGGTAGACTGGGATTGGGTGAGCTTCAGTAGCTCCAGCGTTGTAGTAGAGCCTGGTAAGACCACATCTGTCGATGTCACGATAAAGGTGCCTCCGGGAACTCTACCTGGCTTCTACGAGGGCTATGTTATCGTGGACTACGGCTCCGGTACAACCCTAGTCCCAGTCTCAGTTCAGGTAGCGGCAGTCATAGGTGAAGGTGTGGATCGCCTGGAGCTCAGCGGATGGCAGGATAGTAGTTACAATAACTACGCTGTCGAAGGTCAGTTTGACTGGGGTTGGAGGTATGAGAGTGCTGATTGGAGGAGCTTCCCCGTTATAGTTGAGGATCCAAGAGTGGCGGGCTACGTTGTAACCGTTAGGTGGAGTGGTTTTAACACGACAATGGATCTAGCTGTAGCAGGTCTAGGTCTAACACTGTTAACAGTGCCATCGGAAACCCTATTCTACGGGGCTGTCTACGCTGCTAAGCTCAACTGGCCACCATACTACCCAAGACACGGTATCCAGGCTATATACGATTCGCCAATACCCAGGATGGCGTCAGTCTTCGCTCCAGACTACGGCTTCGTGCTGGAGAGGCTCGGGCTTATAAAGTCTAGGCCGCCATTCTGGATCATAGTTAAAAACCCCGTAGCTGAGGCTTCGAGGGCAGCCGGCTACCCGGAGCAGTTCACAGTGATAATAGTCCCTGTGAGGGTGGAGGCTCCAGTAGAGGTTACAGTTAAACCCGGGGAGTCTACGAGGATCCCAGTTAGAGTCTATGGTAGCTACTCGCTATCAGGAGCTCTAGTCATACCGGTTGTAGCCGAGGGTGTAGCATCTGTTAGCGTATCACCAGAGGTTCTACCGATAGGCTTCGACCACAGGTTTACCTTAGATGTGAAAGCTGAGGAGAAGTCAATAGTACTCGTAGGCCTAGTGCTCAGGTTCTCGCCTCAAGTTAGCATAGGCTTCAACATGATGGGTACTAGGGTGGTCTTAGAGCTAATGCCCGGAGTCATGATAATACCTGTGACCGTTAAGATAGGTTAGGAAGAAGGAGTAGGGGAAAGGTCTAACCTCTACTTTAACCTTTTCCTCCCCCTAACCCCCTGCCCCCCTAATCTCTCTAATAGTATCTTCCTCTCTATGCTAGCTACAAGCCTCCTAGTTGATATGACAGCGTCGGGGTTCACGCTTATAGAGTCTATCCCCTCTCTCACTAGGAACTCTACTATCTCTGGGTAGACGCTCGGCGCCTGACCGCATATGCTACTTGTTATCCCATACCTCTTAGCCGTCCTTATGACATGCCTTATGGCTTTTAGTACTGCTGGATCCCTCTCATCGAAGTAACCCATTTTAGCTAGGAGCCCGCTATCCCTATCAGCTCCTAGTATCAACTGTGTTAGATCGTTACTCCCGATGCTGAATCCGTCCACCATCCTAGCGAAATCGCTTGCTAGGAATACCGTGCTTGGGACCTCGACCATAATCCATACTTTGAAGTCCTTACTCCTCTCAAGACCCTCCTCCTCTAGTATTGCTAGAGCTCTCCTAAGCTCCCATGTTGTTCTAACGAATGGGAACATTACCCAGACGTTCTTTAAACCCCACTCATCTCTAGCCTTCTTTACAGCTCTAACCTCCAGTCTGAAGGCTTGCTCGTACTGTGGGCTTATGTACCTTGATACACCCCTCCACCCTATCATTGGGTTCCTCTCGTCTAAAGCCTCGTACTTCTCCCCTCCCTTTAGCTTAGCGTACTCGTTGGTCTTGAAGTCGCTGAACCTTACTACAACAGGCCTCGGGTATATGGCGCTTGCAACCCTGGCTATACCCTCAGCTAGCTTGTCTATGAAGTATACCCCCCTACCCTGCTCTATTAGGTATAACGGGTGGTAGCCTATCCAGCTTGCTATTATAAACTCTACCCTCATAAGCCCTATGCCGTCGAAGGGTAGATGCTTATACCTATCAATCTCCTCCGGCTCTCCCAGGTTCATGTAGATTTTTGTTGCTGTTGTTGGGTAAGCTGATATCAGGAGCTCTGCTGGCACTACAGCCTGCTGTACCTGTGGTGCAGGTGTTGGAGCTGGCTGTGGTTTAGCTTCAGGCTCAACCCTCCCAGCGTAGACAACACCCCTAGACCCGTCAACCGTGACTTCAAGCCCATCCCTTAGAACCTTAGTGGCGTTCCCCGTGCCCACTACAGCTGGTATGCCAAGCTCCCTTGACACTATGGCCGCGTGAGCCGTCATACCACCCTCATCGGTTACTATAGCTGATGCTAGCTTCATGTATGGGACCCAGTCTGGGTCTGTCATCCTAGTGACTAGTACATCACCCTTCTTCATCTTCTTCGCGGCATCCTCTACCGTTAATGCTACGGTTACCCTACCGTAGGCTACACCGGGGCTTGCAGGTATACCTTTAACAAGGATCTTCCCCCTCTCGACCTCCACAACTTCCTCCTTAGGCTTCTCCACAGCTTTCCTCCTACTCCACACAGTCTCAGGCCTAGCTTGGACGAGGAATATGTTGTTAGGTGATGGTATGTCAGCGTCTATAGCCCACTCTACGTCCATGGGTTTGCCGAAGTGGGATTCAACCTTTAACGCTAGCCTTGCAATTGCCTTAACCTCCTCATCGCTTAAAGCCTGCCTATCAACCCTTATACCGTGCTTTACTATGAGCTCCGCTATCTCAGGGTACTTCATTGACAGTCTTTTGATGTCCTCCTCGGTAGCGGGGATCTCTATCTCTACGTTGGAGGAGCTCCTGGGATCGTAGAATAGCGCTTTCCTCTTCTCGCTAACCCTCTTCTCCAGTATCTCTAGGTTTGATTTTGATAGCACGAACCTATCAGGTGTAACCTTACCACCTACAATGTACTCCCCTAGACCCCATATAGCCTCCACTACAACCTTATCCTCCTCACCTGTCACAGGGTGTATTGTGAATGCAACACCACTACTCCTACTATTAACCATCTTCTGCACCACTACAGCCATAAGTGCGGTTTCATGATCTACATTAAGGCTATCCCTGTAGCTTAGAGCCCTAGCAGTCCAAAGGCTACTCCAGGCTCTCTTAACCATCTCGACAACGCTACTAGCCCCCCTAATGTTAAGGTATGTCTCCTGCTGGCCCGCAAAGCTAGCATCAGGTAGATCCTCCACGGTAGCACTACTCCTAACAGCTACAAGAGGCTCCTCCACCCCAGAGAGTTTTGCAAGCCTCCTATAAGCCTCCTCTATCTCACCTGCAATCCTATGGGGCATGGGGGTTCTAGCAAACTTAGATCTTATGAGCTCGCTAGCCTTCTCATACTCACTTGGCTTACCACTAACAACAACCTCCTCAAGCACGTACCTAACATAGCCAGCTATACCGGTCTCGAGAACAAACTGCCTATAAGCCTCTGTTGTTACAACGAAGCCGGGGGGTACGGGTATGCCAGCTTTCATCATAGCATTAAGCCCTGCAGCCTTACCCCCAACAAGCCTGGTATCGCTGGCAGCCTCCTCTCCAAGCCAGACTATGATGGGTCTCTCCAAACCACCACACCACACACTATACTAGCCCAGGTATATATAAATTTGTAGGGTGGATAATTGAAAAGATGAGGTGTGTTTTCATATTATAAAACGATCTTCTGTGAGACAATAGCATTAGTATATTAACTCCAGTTGGTAAACTTAAGCCTGTTAAGCGAGGTGGCTTACATGTCATGTTGTATAGATAGTAGCGTGTTCTCCCATGATAGTGATAGTCTTGCAGAAGCCCTAGGTGTTAGCGAGGAGGAGCGTTTGAAGGCAACCAGGCTTGTAGATGAGGCTTTAAGATTGAGGAAGGTTAGTGAAATGGTGGAGCTCATATGGAGTGAGAGATGTGACGATCTAAGTGTTCAAGCTAAGGTTTACGCTACACTTAAGCTGGGTATGGACATATACAGGATAATACTTGAGAGTATGCTGGTTGAGAGGGGAGGAGCTCCTGTAGAGAGTGGGGAGGGTAGCTCCTAGGCTTTGGAAACGTTCTTAGGCCTCCCAGCCCTCTAAAACTTTCTAAGGTGCCGGGTTTGAGTGAGAGGTTTAGAGCTCCTAGAGGTTTTAGGGATTTCCCACCGGAGCTCATGATACTTAGGAGGAGTGTTATATCAAGGGTTATCTCCGTCTTCGAGAGGTACGGCTTCGACCCCCTTGATACACCTGCAGTCGAGTACTGGGAGACCCTAGCTGGAAAGTATGGTGAGGAGGCTGAGAGCAGGCTTATCTGGAGGTTTACAGACCCGTGGAGTGGGAGGGAGTACGCTCTTAGATATGATCTAACAGTCCCCCTGGCTAGGTTTATAGCCTCAAGACGTGATATACCTCTACCCTTCAAGAGGTACCATGTGGGGCCTGTTTGGAGGCATGAGGAGCCTCAGAGGGGTAGGTATAGGGAGTTCTACCAGTGTGATGCTGATATAGTTGGTAGCCCCTACCCTGAGGCGGACGCTGAGATCCTAAACCTAACAGTTGATGCCTTAAGGGAGCTAGGTTTCACGGAGTTTAAAGTTAGGGTTAACGATAGGAGGCTCCTCTCAGGTGTATTCGAGGAGGAGCTCAGGGTAGGTAACCCACTGCCACTATACAGGGTTATCGATAAACTTGATAAGATCGGCTTGGAGGGTGTTAGGAGGGAGCTCCTAAAACTCGGGCTAGGGGATCAGCTTGTTGAGAGGATACTCAGCATAATAGAACACAGGGGGCCCGTTGAGCACCTTGAATCCATATGCCTGAAGTACTCTACCAGCCAGAGGGTTAGGGAGGCGTGCGCACACCTAGAGGAGGTCTTCAACCTACTAGATAAACCCGAGCACGTAATATTCGATATGAGCCTTGTAAGAGGCCTAGACTACTACACAGGCCCCATACTGGAAGCGGTGCTAGACAAACCAAACATTGGTAGTGTTGCAGGTGGAGGTAGATATGACAACCTCATAGGCCTCTTCACGGGAACAGATATACCAGCGACAGGTGTTAGCCTAGGGATAGAGAGGATTATAGATGCTGGGCTTGAGCTAGGCATATTTAACATGGAGAGGAAGACTGTAACAGAGGTACAGGTAGTAGTGCTAGACTGGTCGCTCCTAAAACAGGCGTGGAGGATAACGAGGATGATGAGGGAAGCGGGGCTTAAGACCAGGATAGATCTAGCGAGATCCAGCGAGGAGGCACAAAGGAGGAAGGCTAGAAGGCTAAACATACCAATCCTAGCATTCATAGGTAGAGCGGAGGCGGAGACGGGGACGATAACAGTGTATAACACAGTAACAGGTGAAAGGACAGTGGTGAAATTAGAGGAGGCGGTAGAGACTGTAAGGAAGTTGTTGAAGCTAGCGTCCCCCCGCTAACAGAAATACCGCTAGCGGGGTTGGGTCGAACTCTAACAACACAGGGCCCCTCATCCGAGTAGGCCTACCAACAGCCTCCCACCGTAGCGCGGACCACGGCTGACAATCACACATGCTCTAGAGGAGCGGGGGAAACGCTTAAAAATGCGACTCTTACCTTAATTAGTTACAGGATCCATATAGGATTATAGTGGGTGGAGTGGAGGGAGTTACTCTAAGTTTTTGGTGTAGGTCTTGGAGAAGTTGAGGTTCAGGATTAAGGGTTGGGTTAGTGATGAGGAGTTTAGGGAGTTACTAGAGTTTTCAAGGTACATTGG
>JAPYWV010000145.1 GCA_028276165.1 Acidilobaceae archaeon | reverse complement strand
GAGATTTCCGCTTCTACAGAGGATGAGGTTTTCTCGTTCTGGCTCTCACTACTCTCGCTTAAGGCTGCTGGTAGCGTCTACCTCCTCAATAGGGTTGTTGATGCTGAGGTTGATAGGATCTCTAGGTTTCTTGAGGATGAGGACGACCTTGTCGGTGTTGCTAGAGCTCTTGGTGTTAGGGTTGAGGTTAGAAGCATATCGTTCCCATGGGTTGTGGTTAAGGGTAAGGTTATTAGGAGGGTTCTGGACTTCGCCGTCCCGGTACAGGATTTCCTTAGATGTGCTGCTGGCTCTAAGTTTGAGGAGCTCAGGCTTGTTAACAACTTCGTCAAGGGGGGCTATGTCTTCCTAGATCGTAGGCGTCTTGTCAAGCTCCTCGCTGAGGCTTCGAGGAGGGCTATTGTTGAGAAGCTTAAAATGGAGGCCCCCCAGACCCCCCTCTTCGAGAAGCTAGTTGAGGAGGTTAGAGCTCTCGAGGTTAGGGAGGCTACGGGCTTCGATGAGGAGCTTTTACCGGAGTGTATAAAGCAGATTATAGCTAGGTCTACTGCTAGGAGGCTCTCAGACGAGGAGGTCTACGTCCTCCTAACATTCCTATCCAGCATAGGGGCCCCTAGGGAGTACGTTTCAAGAATACTCGTTGAGACAGGGCTTGCTGGTAGGGATAGGGCTGAGGTTATAGCTGAGAGTTTATCCAAGGTTAGGGGGTATACTCCGTTCAAGTGCGAGGAGCTCAAAGCCAGGGGTATATGTGATTGCACTGAGGACCTTGTTAGAGAGTACACCTCTAGGGTTCGCAGGCGTCGAGCCCGGAGGAGATCTTAGATGCTAGCTTTTCAAGCCTCATCCTACCCTCGACTAGAGCCTCGTTAGCTAGAGCTACAAGGCTTTCAAGGGAATCCCTGTCGACTAGGATGACGCCGTTCCTCTTAAGGGGTATCATTAGCTGTACACCGCTCATAACCTCCACAGTATGCCCCCCCACCGGGTTCAACGATATGACACCACTGTGCTTGAAGCCTGAAGCCCTAGCGTACTCTAGTAGCTTTGACGCGCAACGTAGGCTCGGTGTCCTAAAGTGGACTATGGGCCCTGTAACCTTAAGCCATATGTTGCTAGCGAACTCCCTGGACACATGCCTTGCTATGACGTCTACACCAATGGGATCATGCGTCTTGTAGAGGACCCTAGCCTCCCCCCTCTCCCAATGCCATAAACCCTCTATCAAGGTAACCCTACCGGTGCAACTGCTCGTTGTAACCAGTAGTGTTGGCTTATTGAAAACCTCAAGGTACCTCTCGGCACCCGGGTCAAGGTAGCCTATAACCCTATCCTCGTGTATCCCCTCCAGTAGAGACCTCTTATACCTAAGCCATGCCTCTAGATCTTTCAACCTCCGCATCTACAACCACCTGGACGAGGCCTGGCCCAACCTTCCTGACAACCCTAGTCTTTGCGTTGAGAAGGCTCCAGCCCTCTGATTCAACCCTGCTCCTAACCATCTCAACAGCCCTCCTGTAGAACTCCCCTCCCTTATCGGCCTTGAGGTGTAGGTAGAAGTGTATGAAGCCCCTGGGCCCCTTTAGGGCTAGGAGTGCTTGCGGCGTATACTCTAGGGCTAGGTCTGGTAGGGGCATCAGGATCCTATCAGCGACTCCTACGAGCTTCTCCTCCACAACCCTAGCTGCGTCGCCAAGGTATGGTATCACTATGCCCTCGACCCTGTTCAACCTAATGTTCTCGACCATGAGGTTGTAGGCGTCGGGGTTAACGTCTATGCTGTGGACTCTTGACGGCTTCGAGTGCTTGGCAATGATTATAGAGAATGTGCCTACGCCAGCGAACATGTTGACTACAACCTCACCCTCCCCGACGAGCTTTGCAACCCTAATGTGCTCGTAGCCCAGCCTCGGGGTTATGAAGACCCTTGTTATGTCCACCTTGAAGGAGCAACCGTGCTCCCTGTATATGGTCCACGACCTAGGCTCTCCAGCTAGGTGTATGTAGCCCCTGGTCTTGTGGGGGCCTGTAACGGGGGTTACTGAGAGCCACACACTCCTAACACTAGGGACTACCTTGAGGAGCTCCTCAGCAAGCAACCTGAACTCCTCTACAGTTAGATCCCCGTGGATCGGCTTCTTGATAACAGCTATATCCCCTATGATCTCAAGCCTACTCCAGACAAGACGACCCCTCTCCCCCAAAACCCTGAGAGCAAGCTCCCTAAGCAGCCTACCCATAGCCCTAATAACCACCCAGCAACACGCAACCCAGAGGGGGCCCTCCCAGTGGAGGAGTACTTAGCTGAAGCCTCTAAACTCTTAGAGAAGGTGGCGGAGCTCACGAGAGAGGAGAAGAGGATACTAGCGTACTTCGTAGAAAACATATCGGTAGGAGAGCTTAGAGCAGTAAAAGAGCTAAAACAGATAGGCATAGGCAACCCGCAAACAGGGATAAGAAAGCTGGTAACACTAGGACTACTAGAAGAAGGAAGAGAGTCGTACAGCCTAGCAAAACCACTCAGAACATACATAGCTAAAAGAGGGAAAACACAGATCCTAAACATGCTAGCAACATGAAAACCACGAGAAGCACACTTTAAAACAAATCCCTGGCAGACCAGGGACCCCTATATACTTTTCGGTTGATGTAGCGAAGATCAAACCTCAACCATTGCTAGGTGTTCCAACAGGACACAAAATCGAAATCCCGGCCTAGCTAGGGATGACGAGGGGTAAAGCTTAAATACCCCCACACCCAACTAAGACCATAGGGGGCCCACAGCGGGGAAAACAAGGGTACAGTAATAGAAAACGAAATAGAAACCAGCGATTACAAGACAATACACCATGACAAGGCCCCCCATGGTGCGGAATCCATTGCATGGAGTTGAAAGGCCAAGGGCCGGCACGAG
>JAPYWV010000144.1 GCA_028276165.1 Acidilobaceae archaeon | reverse complement strand
GGGCCGCGTGGAGTTTCAAGGTAGCATCAATATACCCTCCAGACGCCTTCAACATTCTATACACTGTAGAAGCTATAATATTGGTTATGCTCGGTGGAGCTGGAACGCTAGTAGGCCCTGTTGTAAGCGGTACACTGTACGGTAGCCTTAAATACCTCCTAGCGGGCATACTACCAGGATTCCAGCTACTCATATTCGCTCCAATACTGGTAGCAGTGATCGTAGTAGCTCCAGAGGGTATAGTAGGGGCTCTTAGAGCTTACATACCCGCTACTAGGAGGTTCATAGCTTAGGGTGGTGGGTTTTGCTAGAGGTTTTAAATGTAACTAAGAGGTTTGGAGGTCTTGTAGCTTTAAAGAATGTAAGTTTGAAGATTGAAAGAGGCGAGAGGGTAGCCATAGTAGGTCCTAATGGTTCTGGTAAGACAACGTTATTCAACGTAATTAATGGCGTCTATAAACCGGACGAGGGTAGGGTTCTCTTTGAGGGGGTTGATATAACGGATCTCCCTGCCTATAGGAGAGCCCACCTAGGCATAGCTAGGGCATTCCAGATACCAAGACCCTTCCCCAATATAACTGTTAGGGAGAGTGTTGCCATAGGAGCTCTCTTCGGCTCCTACTATGGTAGGATAGGTGTGAGGGAGGCCTTGGAGATCGCCGATGAGAAGCTTAAGCTTGTAAACCTCTATGATAAGAGGTTTGAGCTTACAGGTAGGCTTACAGTCCCAGAGCTTAAACTACTTGAGCTTGCAAGAGCTCTAGCTTCGAAACCCAAACTCCTACTATTAGACGAGATTGTTGCTGGGATGCCCCCAGCCATGGTAGACCACCTAGTGCTCCTGGTGAGGAGGGTTGCTGATGAGGAGGATATAGCTGTTGCAACCCTCGTAGAGCATGTAATGAGGGCTGTTGTTAAGTTTGCTGAGAGGGTTATAGTATTACATCTTGGATCTAAGATACTTGAGGGGAGTCCTGAGGAGGTTCTAAGAAATCCGTTGATGGAGGAGATATACCTGGGTAGGAGGTGGGGTCTATGAGCTTAGCACTTGAGGTTAGGGGTATAGAGTCGGGCTATGGGAGGATTCAAGTTTTATGGGGTGTTGATGTAACCCTAGAGGAGGGGTCCATGGTAGCGGTACTAGGCCCTAATGGTGCTGGTAAGACAACCCTACTTAGGACAATAATGGGGATCATTAGGGCTTGGAGGGGTAGCGTTATGATGTATGGTTTAGATATAACGAGCATGCCACCTCATAGGAGGGTTGAGCTAGGTTTAACCATGGTCCCCGAGGGTAGGAGGCTCTTCCCAGATCTAACTGTTAAAGAGAACCTAGAGCTAGGAGCTTACACTAGGAGGGCCAGGGAGAGGGTAGGGGAGACACTTGAACTTGTATTCAATCTATTCCCAAGACTTAAGGAGAGATTACACCAGAAGGCCGGAAGCCTAAGCGGGGGAGAGCAGCAAATGCTAACAATAGCCAGAGCCCTAATGACCAGACCCAAGGTTCTAATGCTAGATGAGCCGAGCCAAGGTCTAGCACCAAAGATAGCCTGGGAGGTAGCAGAGACTCTCGATAAGATTAGGAGGGAGGTGGGCATATCGGTAATCCTAGTAGAGCAAAACGTAGCATTAGCGTTGGAGAAGGCTGATTACATCTACCTATTAGAACAGGGGAGAGTAGTCCTAGAAGGTTCTAGAGAGGAGGTACTTACAAGGAAACTGGATATTGTGAGATCGTATCTAGGCTACTGACGTGCGACCCCCATATCCTTGAAGGCATGGGTCGCAGGTTAAGCTTTTCAAGGGTGTGGGGGTCATACGAAGTACTTGCTCTCGTAGACTGATACCTCCTTTATCCACCCTGTTACGGTGACATACCTGTAGTTCCCCTTGTTGTCCACTAGTTTCACCCTAAATACTGGGACGTGAACTTGGTTTATTGTTTTAACCTCAGCTTTCAGCATTACCTCTAATAGGTGTTTCACGCTTCCAGGCGTGTACACGGGCTCTCTTACCTCGAAGCTATGTGGTGGCTCTCTTAGCATCCTCTTACCCTCTATTGTTGCTACCGCGTCCTCCAGCTGCTCTAGGGGTGGGTATGCGTTTACCACCTCCACCACTACTGGTTTCTCTGACACCCTTCTCAGTAACCCTCTTGGTGTTAGGTGTCTCATCATCTTGATCCACATTGCCTCACCGTAGCTGTACACTATGTCCGTCCTCGCCACCCTTCTCCCAGCATAAACTCTGTAGACTTCCAGTAGGTCTACTGGTAGGTCTACTAGCTGGTCCAAGGCCTCCCACATCTTCTTGGAGCTCCTATCATAGGCTATTGGTAGCCCTGTTAGGCTTGATGCTAGAAGCCTTACATCCCTGTACTTGCCCGGCTCAACTTGAACACTGGCTTTCACGTGGTAGACTGGGATGTACGTTGGCTCCACACTCTCACCCCTCTCCGCCTTGAATATGAGTAGCCTCCTCTCGCTAAGGGTGTCTTCAGCCCACCTCATAGCAGTCCATGGCGTTATAGCGGGCTCTATGTAGAGCTGTTGCTGCCTAGCCTTCATAGCCTCTACGTCGGCTACTATCTCGTCGAGGGTCTTAAGCTCCACAACACCAATCCTACGTGCAAGGCTTACAGCTACATCCGTGAACCCCGAAGCTGAAACCACGACGGCCTTGTAGGCACCAAGGGCTACAACGTTATTCCAAGCCTTGAGGACCACATCCCTATCAACTGGTTTCTCCAAGTTCTTAACCTCAACTATAAACCTACCATGCTTATCGTAGACTAGGAAGTCGACCTCCGCAAAGTAGCCTAGCATAGTTCTAACCCTAGCCCTCTTCTCATAAGCATACCCCCTGAGGGAGAGCCAGAGCTCCACTGTATCCTCTAGAGCTCTACCCTTCTCAACACTAGCCTTACCCA
>JAPYWV010000044.1 GCA_028276165.1 Acidilobaceae archaeon | reverse complement strand
TCGATACACAGGTGGTGAAGACAATCGAGGAGGCATGCGAGGAGCTCGAATTCAAATGCCTGAAAATGTGGAGCTGGGCTGGCCACGACGCGCAGAACATGGCTAGAGTGTCGAGAGCGGGGATGATATTCATACCCTCGGTTAACGGTAGAAGCCATTCTAAGGATGAGTATAGCGGGGATGAGGATCTAGTTAAAGGGCTACTAACATTGTTAAATGTGATCTTAGCCCTGGACTCTAGCTAGGGCTTTATACGAGGGGTTTTGCGAGCTCCCCCTAGTACACCTAGGGTTCCTGGATCCCTGGTGTCGTGGGTTTTAGGTGGGGTCTTGTATTATCGTGGTGAGCCTGCTTTCACTGATGTTAACCCTCTTTCCTCCAAGGCTTCACCCATAGGTGTGGATGTGCCTTCAGCACTGTAGGGGATCTCTAGCACTTCTCGCAGTAGCGGTCTTGGGTGTAGGAGGCTGATAGCATGTGGGCTTAGCGTGGTCTAGGCTCTCGGTGTGAGCTGTTTTTAGCGGTTGGAGGTATTTGGGTTAATCAAAGGCTTTTACAGGGTTTTAGCCTTTTGCCTCCAACTGCTGTGGGCAGGAATGCTACTACATCCCCGTTATTCAGTTTAACCTTGTCTAGAGGATCGTCTCTTACAGCTGAACCGTTTAGTAGTATCACGTAGCTTCCTCTAATGCCACCTCTTTCATCGAGTAGGGTTCTGGAGAAATTGGGGTTGAGCTTGGAGTTGATAACCTCTATTAGGGTTCTAAGGCTGCTACCGTCTGGGAGCTCTAGATCAACTTCTCTGGTGTTGAGGAGCTCGTAGAGTGAGCCGTAGAATCGTACCTTGACCCTCATGGGATACCGCCTCCAGCCTCTCCATTATGTTTCAGTGGAAACTTTTATAAATTCCATTTGATGTTCTTCGAGTTCGGGCTACCACGTTGTATTACGATTTTGTCGTAGTAGGTGGTGGTGTGGGTGGCGGTGAAGCCTCTGTACGGCTCGCTAGATTCTTTAACAAACCTACACTCTTGATCTCAGACTACCCCCTAGTGTATAGTAGGATGACGCTCTCATATGGGCTTAAACAGGGTGTTAAGACAGTAGACCCATATGTAGTGTACACACCAGAGGATCTTAGGGGTAAAGGGGTTACCTTTATCCACGATAGGGTTGTAGCTGTGGAGCCGGATAGGAATACAGTTGTACTGAGGAGCGGGAGGAGGGTAGAGTATGGGGTGTTGGTGCTAGCTACAGGGAGTGAGGCTAGGGTTCTAGATGTAGACGGTGTTAGCCTTAAAGGTGTCTTCACCTTCCAAACGTTCACCGACATGCTAGGGTTAAGTAGTGTAGCCGAGCCTGGTAGGAGGGCTTTGGTTGTTGGAACGGGTATGATAGGCCTCCTTGTGTCCGACGCTCTTTCAGCTAGAGGTGTTAAGGTGTACGCTGTAGACATCCTACCACTCCCCGGGTTAACAGCCGTCGAGGAGCCTCTAGCAAGGATTATCCTCAATAAGATGAAGTTGAAGGGTGTAGAGTTCATGGGAGGGGTTACTGTGGAGAGGTTGAAAGGTGATGGGAGGGTGGAGGAGGCCATCCTAACCAATGGGGGGAGGCTCCAGGTGGATTTCGTGGTATTCTCCGTAGGGGTTGTCCCCAACATCCCACAGGGTTTGGAGGGTCTTGTTAAGAGTAGGGAGGGGGCTCTGCTAACCGATAACCTCTTTAGAACCTCTAGACGGGATATCTACGCTATAGGTGATTGCGCTACCACCATGGATCTACAAACTGGTGAAAGTATCTACAGACCACTAGGTATAATCGCTTCGTACGCTGCAAAGCTCCTCCCTAAAGCTATGGAGGGTGTGGGCTACCAAGGGTTCCTAGCGTACCAGGTCGAGGAGGCCTTCAATGTACTGTTCATGCGCGTTGGGTTAAACGGCTTCGAGGCTAGGAGGCTGGGTGTAAACTACTCGTACGCTCTGGTAGAGTTGAAGGTTCCAGGGGTGGGTGTTACCCGGAACCTCGTAGTCTACGAGAAGGGGTCTAGTAGGCTTCTGGGGTGGCAGAGTGTAGGTGGGTACATGGCATCGTATAAGTCTAAGGTGTTCGAGCACATGATCAGAGGTGGGATGAGGTTAGAAGACTTGGAGGAAAAAGGGTTTAGGGTGCTAGAGTAGGCCCGAATCTAGACTGGGTTAAGTGGGCCTAATCCCAGACCATACCCTCTTAGAGATATCAGCTTTCACCTTAACCACAGTTGCGTACTGGAATGCGAAGTCTAGTCCCACCCTCTCCGGAGGCTCGAACCTTAAAGCACCATAGTTGCAAGCCTTAACACAAGCTGGGTCTCCAGCGCAGAGATCGCATTTAATAACCTTACCTTCGCTACCCAACGTTATAGCTCCGTATGGGCATGCGTATACGCACGCCTTACAGTTGATACACTTCCTGTAGTCTATTACCACAGCGTTAGTCTTAGGATCCCTGTATATCGCGTCTACACCACAAGCCTCCATGCATGGTGCTGGGTCGCAATGGTAGCATCCTGTAACTATGAAGTCACCTGTATCCCTCCAGGCGAAAACCCTTATCCTCGAATCCCTAGTTCCGTAGACGTTGGTTTTAACATAATTACATGCTAGAACGCACCTCTCACAACCAGTACACTTCCCGGAGTCAAACACCAGGATCTTGTACGCCATCACTTACCACCCCACGAACTTAAACACTCCCTCGTCCACACCAACCCTCTTTAACGTCTCCTTTGTAGGTCTACCCTGCTCATCCCAGCCTCTTAGCTCGTAATACTCCTTCTTCATCTTCTCAAACCACTCCCTAGGTAGCACTCTACCCTTAGTGGGCCCGCTAGTGTGTGGATCCTCGTGTATCCTAGGTGGTAGGACGTCATCCTTACTGCTCATCCCCTCTCTTACGTTAAACACCCTGATGAGGTTGACTATCCTCTCACCTGCTAGCTCGAAGTTACGTACATCCTTGAACTCCTCAAACCCAGTTACAGCCCATGCTAGGAGTGATAGTCTCTCATTATCCCAACAACAGAAGTCGCATACTCCCAGTGCGAACTTAGCAGCATACTGGTGCTCCTGTTGAACTACTATTATGGCCTTGTTCTCCGGGCTAAACCTCTCTATGGGTATAGGCTTTGCTCCAAGCCAGTACCTGCCTAGAACCTCAGGCCCTATAGGCCATGACCTGAGGTGATCTCCACCTCTATCAGCAACAGCATAGGATAAGCCCATTGCTGGTGCTGCTCTAGGATCGTATGCTGGAAGCTCTAAGCCTTTAACGTGCACCGCGTACCTACAGGATCCTCTTCCCAGCCTCTCACAAGCTCTCCTAGTACCCTCAGCTAGGAGGTCGGCGAAGGGCGTCTTCCTATAGGCTATCGCCTCTACTAGGATAACGTAGGCATCATCATTACCAAATCTAAGGTCGAGACCTCCTGTATCCTCCTGGGTTATAATACCCCTCTCGTAGAGCTCCGAAGCCCACCCTAGGACTCCGCCAAGGCTGATGGTGTCGAGTCCGAGCTCGTCAGCTAGGTAGTTTAGCTTACCTAGAGCCCCGATATCGCCTATCCCTATGTTGGATCCTAGTAGTGATGATGTCTCGTACTCAGGCCCCTCGGTTAGAGTTCCAGCATACTTACCACTTGGTATGAAGATCCAGTTGTGGCAACCAATCGGGCATTGTCTACAGGCTGCTCTCTTAACCCTAACTTTGGCTACGGCTAGAGCATCAATACCATTATACATATCAAAATGCCCTGTCTGGAAGTTTAGTGTTGGTAGAGCTCCAGCCTCGTTGGTAAACCATCCTAGCGATATGCTACCCCATTTTATGCCGAACTCAGCCTCAGGGTTCCTGAATATATCCTTCTCCTCCATCTCCCTAACTATCCTCTCAAACTCTGAAGGTAGAGCTACGCTAACAGAGCCTGTACCCCTTACGGCTATGGCTTTAAGGTTCTTAGAGCCCATAACGGCTCCAGCACCACCACGACCATGCTGTCTACCCTCAGAGTCTACAATCGCGTATCGTACCAGCCTCTCTCCAGCAGGCCCTATGGTCATAACCTTAACCTGTGGATCGCCAAGCTCCTCCTTGATAGCCTTCCTAGCCTCGCTAACCCTCAAACCCCATAGGTGTTTCGCACTCCTAAACTCTATGGTCCCATCGTCGATGTAAATGTAGGTCGGCTCCTCGGCCTTACCAGATACGATGATGCCATCGAAACCAGCATACTTGAGTTCAACACCCACAGCACCACCAGAATGGCTATCAAGCCAGAACCCTGTTAGAGGAGACTTAGTAACAACAGGGTACTTAGGGGAAGCTGGAGCGAAAGTTCCATTAGCGGGACACGTCATAACAATGAACAGGTTCTCAGGAGATAGAGGGTCAACTCCAGGCGGTAGATACTCGAGAAGATACCTAGCAGCTACACCCTTACCACCAATGTAAAGCCTAGCCCACTCCATGTTAAGAGGCTGAACAGAGACCTTCCTCTTGGTTAAATCAATGAAAGCAACCTTACCAACATAGCCACCGGGCAAGCTCCCACCCACTCCGACCGAGTCGTAGGTAGGCTCGTAGAAGGGATTATATAAATCTTACCCACTCATACAATATGACACCCACAAATCACTCGTATATCTATGACATTATAGCAGCTTCGTAAGGACAATAACCTAGTACTTTGGCCCCTACCATAACGCTACGATCCCCCCATAAACCCCTAAGATCTCAGTACCAGTGATGCTAATGCACGTTTAAAACCTCAAGCTTTAAACCCGTAAATCGCATTATCTACTATGGGCTCCTCATGGCGACTGTTATCCTTCCTAGGAGGATTGTGGAGGAGCTTGGGAGGAGGGGTGTGGATCCCGAGTCTTACATTGTAGACTTGCTGGTTAGATCTCTAAGCTTAGACCCCATGGTTGGTGTTGAGGCACACCTGGAGCTAGCCTTAAGGTACCTTGAGGAGGGTAGGGGGCTTGTTGATAGTGATCCCGTTCAGGCTAGCGAGAAGCTATACAAGGCTGCGGAGGAGGTTGTTAAAGCCCTAGCGGTTTACTACAACCTAGACAATATACTCGGGAGGGTTGCCGAGAGGGGTAGGTGGACTGTTACGGAGCTCTCGAAAGCAGTCCTAAGGATTTCCGATAAGCTGGGGGAATGGTTTAGACACTCCTGGAACTCAGCATGGGCCCTACACGTCTGGGGCTTCCACGAGGCTAAGTTCGACTCAGAGGTGGTCAGGAGGTACCTACCAGACATTGAGAGGATGGTATTAGAAGCTAGAAGGGTAACCAGTGGAATCAGTTAACATTACTTTGACTCCCACCACGTTTAAAGGCTTGGAGTCTACAGGGCTCCAGGTAACCCCTCGATGACAGCCTATGTCTTAGAGCCCCCCACGGTCACCTGGTGGATCGCGTTGGTCCTAGTAACCTCGCTAGAACTTATAGCCTAGAGTGCCCTGGAGAGCTCCTACACCTAGCCCCCTCCTTCAAGGTTGTGTGTCAGAGCACCTGGTTCGATTGTCCGTCAATGTGTAGATAGTGCCATCCTCATGCTCTTGAGTTTACCAATGGCCATTGATATCTGGATTCCTGATAAGGGTGGGAGTTGGGTTCTATGCTCTACTCGCTTCACCCTCATGGTTTAGCTAGGGCTCGTAGGGTTTCTAGAAGTTCTCCTAGATCCTCTATAGTCTTAAGTGTGACTGTTCCACTACAACTTCTATACCGTTGGTATGCCTTGTAGTACTCGCTTTTAGGATCTGGGTGTTCGTATATGGCTAGTCGTTTTCCACACCTTATTGACCATGTTATCTGGTGCATTGAGCCTCCTTCGGGTCTCGCCTCGACTACGACCACCAGGTTCGACATGCCGGCTATTATCCTATTCCTCATGTAGTATAGCATCCTGGGGCTCACAGGTGGTTTGATGTAGTGCTCTGAGGCTAAAGCTATTCTATCCCCGTAGGCTTCCAGCAACCTCCTGGATTCTAGTGGTAGCTGTAGGGGCTTCAGCCAGGGTCTAATGCCGACGGCCAGGCCCCCCGCCTCTAGTGCTCCTAGGGTTGCGCTGGCGTCGATGCACTCAGCTAGCCCTGTTACGAGGGTGAAGCCTGCCTGTGCTACCAGCCTCCCAGTCTCCCATGCAACCCTCCGGCCCCACTCTGAGCAATCCCTAGTGCCAACAACTCCAACAAACCTACCGTTGAGGCTCACGGGGGGCTTGACGTAGAGGCCTAGGGGCCTGTAGACGGAGGTTCCAAGCCTGTACCTCCTGAGGGCCTCCGGGTAGTCTGGGGAGTAGAAGGGGATGAAGGCTACACCTTCACGCTTCAACTCCTCCGCCAGCGCGGCCGCCTCACCTAGAACACCCCTATAGCGGGTGTAGATCACCTTCCTGATCCAGTCGAGCAGGGAGCGGTCGGCGAGAATCCTATCTATAAGTTCATCAACGTTGTTAACCCCTATTAGTTTCCTAAACTCAAGCCAGCGGTGCCTGGGTACAGTTAGCTTGGATAGAGCAATCGTAGTTATGTCAAGCTCGCCTGCCTCGACCAGCCTCCACTTAGCTAAGCTCATAAAGGTACACCACCAGCCAATTCAAATACCCGGGCCTCAGCACGAAATCACAGTAGCAGCTCCCTGATACAGCTTAACCCCCTAAAAGGCTCTCTCCAGAGATTTTTAAATATTTGACTTTCAAAGCACTTAGCACGAGCAACGTCCAACTTCCACATTGTAGCCCTGCGGTTGATTTTGTTCAAGTGTTTGAACAGTGTAGTTCAAGGGTTTGAGCTTTAGGTTGTAGGGGTGCCCTCTTTTGGTGGTTGAGGTGGGGTTTGATGGCTGGGGGGAGGGCTGCTGTACTCGTGCTTGGGGTGGCCTTGGTTTTGTTGATAGCCTTACTGGCTGTCTCCCAGTTTCGTTCTGGGGAGGTTGCTCCACCGGTGTTTGTAGCTGGTAGTCTTAGCTTGGAGGATCTCGTCGTCAGGGTTAACGGTTTTACCTTGAACCTCTACGGACTCCTCCTAGATAGTGGGGGTAATGTTGTCGTATCACCTTTCAACGTCTACGTGGCTCTAACCATGCTCTATGAGGGCTCCGGTTCTACCACCAGGGAGGAGCTTGGGAAGGCCATGGGCCTCGATGGTGGTGATGCGTGTAGAGCGTACCAACAACTACTATCAATGCTACCCGTAGGCTCCGGTGGTAACACCACACTGTACGTTGCTAACAGTGCGTGGCTCAGAGAGGACTTCCCATTCAAAGAGGATTACGTTAGCAGGGTTAGAGAATGCTTCGAGGGTGAGGTGAGGTACTTTAAGCCAGGGGATCTGGATGGGCTAGTGGAGGATGTCAACGGATGGGTTAGCGAGAGGACCAACGGGCTTATAAGAGAGCTCCTATCAAGGAGCGATGTGGATGACCGGGTGGTAGCTGTCCTAATCTCAGTAGTTTACTTCAAGAGCGTGTGGCTCAAGGAGTTCGAGCCCTACGGTGAGATAGACTTCTGGACGGGCAGGAGCCAGGTTAAGGTTAAGGCGATGGAGGTTGAGGGAAGGCATCTAAAGGTGGTTAGGGGGAAGGACTACGTGGCCGTGGAGATACCGTACAGGGACACCAGCATATCAATGGTGGTTGTGATGCCAGAGGATTTCACGAACATCAAGGCGAGGTACAGGGAGCTCCTACGAGAAGCCCTAAACAGGGTAGATGAAGCAAGGCCGGGAGCATACGTACACCTGGTAATGCCCAGGTTCAACATAACATTCAAGAGCGAGCTCAAAGGATACCTGGAGATGCTAGGAGTAAGAGAGGTGTTCACGCCACGGGTAGCAGACCTAACCAGGATGGCCCACGTACAGAGAGGAGACCTCTACGTCGACAAGGTAGTTCACCAAGCAGTAATCAAGGTCAACGAGAAGGGGACGGAGGCCGCAGCAGCCACAGCGGTAATAGTAAAAGTAGTATCTCAACCCCTATACCAGGAGGAGGTTATCATAAACAAACCATTCATATTCATAGTAAGGGATAGGGAGAGCAAAATAATACTATTCATAGGCCACGTCATAAACCCAAGTGAAACGTGACAACCAGGACCTACACTCCCCATGTTGCTTCACCAGCCACCCACTCTTCCCCCCATAACCTCCTAGAAGTTACCTAGCCTACCCTACACTCCACTCTAACCTTAACTAAGACAATGAGTTCGAAAGCGTGGTCTAGGATCTAAGCAATTTAAACCTAGTATGGAAACCCTGTATCAATGGGGTGTAGCTCCCCCTGGTCATCGAGGTTAAGGTAGAGAACTTTAAGAGTATTGAGCATGTGAGCCTAGAGCTGGCTGGTTTAACAGTGCTCGTGGGCCCTCCTGGTTCCGGTAAATCCAATATCCTCGACGCTCTAGCCCTTATAGGCTACCTTCGTAGGTTTGGTGTGATAGCGAGCGAGTATAAGGGAGCAGCCTCTAACATGGAGCCTTTAACGGTTATCTCAAGATTCCAGGGACACCACCAGCTCTTCAGATACTATGATATATCCAAGGCGGTTAAAGTAAAGGTCTCTGGTGACGTAAACCTAGCTATCACCCTCTCCTATGTAGCAGGAGCTCTGAGGGTTTTCGTTAACGATGTCCAATTACCATGGGATCTTGTAGCTCTTAGACCTGACCCTATGCAGGAGGTTCAAAACACCATTAGTAAGGTTGGTGTAGGCTTTGAGAGTAGACTGTATGGCTTAGATAGGTACGGTTTAGCTAGTGGTATCTGCGCTCAACCGTACCTGTGCGGTCTCCACATACGTTTATCGAATATACAGCAGGCTAGAGATGTGCCTGTGAATGTACTAAGCGAGCTTGGCTGGAATGCACCGTACATGTTGAAAAGGCATGCTGACGTGGTTAGGAGTATCAATAGGGAGCTTGAAGAGCATGTTGGTGAGAAGGTTGAAGTTAAGGTGCTAAGATCCGCTACCATAGCCATACTCGACTACGATGTGGAGCTCGACGTTACCAGTGTATCCGAGACAGTGTTTAGAACGTTGTACACACTCCTAGCACTCAGGTCAGCACACTTCTACACTAAAATCCACGGGCTTGAGGGGAGGTATGTTGTAGCTCTTGAGGAGCCCGAGGCCCACGTATTCCCCTTCTTCCTAAACCTAATGGT
Source organism: Acidilobaceae archaeon (assembly GCA_028276165.1). GTDB lineage: Archaea > Thermoproteota > Thermoprotei_A > Sulfolobales > Acidilobaceae > DSZV01. Next base: position 4,678 of record JAPYWV010000044.1, on the reverse strand, counting down.
AGACTATGTGAGAGACGTCCTAGGAGATGTCGTGGTCGTCATATCAACTCATAACCCCCTCCTAGTATCACTACTATGGGATCGTGTTAAGAACGTGGAGACATACTACGTTTACAGGGATGCAGGTGGCTCAACGAGGGCCGTGAAGCTGGATGTCGATAAGATGGCCGGAGACATGGTTACATCAGATGAACTACTACTCCTACCCCCACATGAGATAGTGAAGAAGTACGCTGTAGGTGCAGGCCCCCTTGGGGAGGGTAAAGTTAAGAGTACTAGCTGAATGCTATGCGAACAAATGCTTCGCCGAAATCCTAGAGGCCTCGATAGAGGGTGTAACGAGCGTAGACTCTATAGTGCATACCGCTAAGATGGGGCGCGATAAAGTGTTAAAGAAAGCCGAGCGGGCCACCGGAGGTCTTGGGAGGGAGGAGCCCCTACTACTAGTCATAGACTATGAGCGTGGCCCGGCTAGGAGGTATGTGGAGGTTAAGTTCAAGGTGCTCAGAGACCTCTATGAGGGTACGCTTCACATCGCTAGATCAAGAGGACTCTAAAGCTATAGCCGTCATATTCGACCCCGACATAGAAAAGTCTCTGTGCAAGGTGACAGGTAGGTATTGTAGAGATGATGAGAGGAGAGAGCTTAAAAGCGGAGACCAGGATGCGGTCTGCAGGAGACTACTGGATACCATGAAACCCAAGCTAGCCGAAATCCAGAGCAAGGTAGCAGGGAGCCTGGCAGAGCTGATAACCAACACCAGCTAGGGAGTTCAACGAGAGGCTTGACCACACCTGGGGTAGCCTTAGTAGGCTGTAACCCCTAATGTCTAGAGATCCAAGTAACCCCCGTGGATCGCGTAGCCTGACCTGCAGCCCCTCGGTAAACCGGGTTCTAGTCAAGAGGATATTGTAGAAAGCCAACCTAAAATGCCACTCTGACAGCGGGGGGTGATTGAAGCCTTCTAGACAACAGTTCAAACTCGTAGACTCGTAGCCTACAGTTGGAGGTTTTTGGGAACACCGTGTCCCCGGAGCTCCTACACTCCCTAGACTCGTGTCCAAACATCTAGTAGCCTAATGCTCGACCCAAAGAGTCCTACAGTTTTATAGTTTAATTCAGCTAAGCTCATGCCACCTCGAATCAAACCCTGGTTCCGGGTGACTCCAAGTTCTAAAGTGAACTCCAGGATGGCAGGGATGGGTTACCATAGCTCATAGCCCTTCAACATTAAGGGGTTACCTAGAGCTATGCCCCTCCATCGCAACCTCCGGGTTACAAACCTTTTGTAGTTTAATTCATGTAGTTTAATTCAACTAGGCCCTTAACGTCCTGGATTGAGCTACTAGGGCCTACTAAGAGCTTAACCTCCTGGCTAGAGGCTAATAGCATGAGGGGCTTCTAGGCCGTTGAGCTCTTATCAGCTGGAGTCTCCAGTATCCCAGGGTTCTACGGGTTCTACGAGCTCTAGCTAATTAAGGTTAACGTTTCCAGGTTAATGTGGTGGAGGTTAGGCCAACATGGAGGCTTTACCGGCTATTAGGAGGGTTTGTGCTAGAAACTTCCTAAGCCTTAGAGATGCGTGTATTGACCTAGGCAAGCTTAACATACTCATAGGGCCTAACGCTAGTGGTAAGAGCAACATAGCAACAGTTTTTAGGTTAATTCAGAGCATCTCATTACACGGAGCTCCCAGCCTAGAGGATTACAGGTTTGAGAGCATATTCTACGCGATGGATGTGACCAAAGTCGTTGAAGTGAATGTTGAGCTTGAGAACGGCTACAGGTATAAGCTCGAATTATATGGAGAGGGGAGTTATAGAGAGGAGGTAACATCCCCTAAAGGTGAGACCATCTACGAATATGATGGCAAGTCGGGCTACTTTAAGTACATTAATGTAAGAAGTGAGGTGAGAAAAGGTTATCTCAACCTAGTTAAAATGAACTTTAAGGATGGCTCCTACGATGTTTATCGAAGTATGCTAAGCCTAAAACCTGTACCTCACGATGTAAGCGATGACTTTAAAACCGTTGTTAGAGTTCTAGCTGGGATCTCGATCTACAAACCATACCCGTACACCCTTAAGGCTAGGGATAGGGTTGAGATGGAGCCTAGGTTATGGTATGATGGGAGGGGCCTGGCTAGGTTCCTACTACACCTTTACCTTGAGAGAAGGAGGGATTTCCAGAGAGTTGAGGAGGCTATTAGGAGCCTAGTACCCGAGGTTGAGGAGCTAATACCCCACCTTGAGAGAGGGGAGGTGGAGCTCTGGATTAGGGTGAGGGGTCTCGACGCCCCGCTTAGGCCTGAGAACATCTCGGATGGGACCCTGAGGTTGCTCGCTATAGTGACAGCCCTATATTCAGGGGATAGACTTGTAGTGTTTGAGGAGCCTGAGAACCACATTCACCCACACCTCCTGGAAGCCCTGGTTGATATGGCTAGAGGCTCTCCAAGCCAGGTTGTGGTGACGACACACTCAACACACATACTAGACTACGTTGAGCCGGGGGAGGTGTACCTAGTGTATAAGGATGGTTTGGAGACGAAGGTTAGGAGGTTAACTGAGAGTAGCTCCATAGATGAGGTTAGGAGGTTCCTTGAGGAGGGTGGAACGCTAGGTGAAGCGTGGTACTCCGGGGTTATGAGGCCTTGATAGTAGTTATCGTTGAGGGGCCCTCGGATAAGGGGTTCATTGAGGGTCTCTGCGGGAGGCTTGGAGTTAAATGCCATGTGCTCATCATGAGGGGTAATAGGTTTGATAAGGCTAGGAGGTTGCTTAGAATCTACGAAGGCCACCCTAGGATCTTGGTTAAAGATCTTAAGGGCTCCCCTAGAGCTCTAGATAAGATCGCCGGGGAGCTTGGAGAAGCTGGAGCTAAGGTTGTGGTAGCAGTGAAGGAGCTTGAAGCCTGGATTCTAGCAGGACTCTGCTATAGTAACGCTGAAGAGATACCAGACCCCTCATGGGAGCTTAGAAGAGCTAAGGGTGTCCTGAAATCCGAGCACACCTACAGGGAGATCGCCGCGAGCCTGGATCTAGAGAGGGCTAAGGCTAACTCCCCCTCGTTTAGAGAGCTCCTAGAACAACTCTCCCCTAAACACTCGTAGGAGGGCTACATCCAAACCACAAGTAGAACCAATAGCCTTTGAAACCCTAGAACTAGGGGGCTACCACCCCCCACTAGGCTCTACATCAGTAGTGGGGGTTCTAGACGGGCTTGGTGGGAGGTTACCTAAAGCTTTAAAACTTGTACTGCTAGAGCTCTAGAGTCTAAGCTACCAGCTGTAGGTTGAGCTAGAACTCCAAGTAACCCTCAACCTGGGATTGCTGATGGCCTGGTTTAACGATACTAAGACACCTTAGGTCGTAGGTTGGCAGGGTCTCGCCAGAGGTTTTATAGCCTAATTCATGTTAGCTCGTGGGGTTTCGAATCAACTCTTAGAAGTAACCCCTCCTAGTCCGACGAGGTTACTTTAACTTAGGGTCTCCAGGGCCCCAGGTGGCTGGGGGTGGTTGGAGCTCAGAGCTATAGCCTGTAGGTGTAACCGGGTGTTATCATTACATAATCTAAACCCGGTAGCCTTAGGCTTGCTAGCCGAGGTTCTCTTCAGGTTGTGGAGTTCCAACCAGTAGGGTTGATGGGTTCGAGTTCCTAGGTAGGGGGTTACAGCTACCAGGTTAAAGTAACCCCTAATGAGTGAGGCTAATGGTGGGGTTGCTTAGAGCGTTGGGTTAGAGCTCTAGCATCAAGATCCAGCTCTAGGCATACAGCTAGCCCAGACCTAAATCCTGTATTGGAGTTCCTACCAGCACTCCAAGTAACCCCATCATGAACACCCTACATCAACAGGGGTTACCTTAACGGCAACCCCAGTTAGGGTGGAGGGAGATCATGTTATTTCTTTAAGCTAGCTTTAGTGTCCATAGTACTGGTATTTTATCCCTATCCTCTTCTAGCCCGCACCTGGGGCATTTCATTCTCCTCCCCGGGAGCTCCTCCATTTCAATCTCGCAGTTCGGGCACACCCTGCTAGGCAACCTCCTGAACTCGTATGGTACACCGTACCATTTTAGCTGTGTTTCCAGTATCCTAATGAACCTTCTTACACCCGCCATGTATATTTTTGCTTTTCTCCTCGATAACCCCTCTTCCAGCAAATCTCTCCACGACTCTTCTAGAGCTTTGTCTATAATAACCTTGGCTTTAAGTCTTACAGCTTTCCTAACCACTTCACCAGCAGATCTCTGTGAGTGATCTCTTAACACCCTGTAGATTCTACTCGTAGTCCTCCTCAGGTCCCTGAGAACCTTCCTACCTTCAGGTGTCTTGTGTAGGCCTAGTCTCCTAAGCCTTCCATATAGCTTCCAGAGCTTCACAGCCTTCCTGTAAAGTCTGTCTACTAACCTTAGGTTTGGTCTTGACTTGTAGAATTCACCTATCCTACGGTTCCTGTTTACATAAGCTATGGCAACACCATACCTCCAACTATTAGCATCAACAACAATGAGGCTCTCAGGCCTGTAAGGCTCAACATACCTCTCAGCAACAAGAGCTACAGTCGGGATACCATTCTTGAGGCCTAGCATTGCGAACACTATGTCACCACCCTCCCTGATCCTATCGTAGACCCATCTTGGTATTGGGGCTTCAGCGTGGCATATGTACCTTAGC
>JAPYWV010000043.1 GCA_028276165.1 Acidilobaceae archaeon | reverse complement strand
TTCAAACTCACCACTACAATGGTAGAACTTTACATCCTTGAAATCACGAGCAAGCTCTTTAACAGCATACTTGAAACCATAGCTTGTAGCAAATACAGCATCATACCTCTCCCTGGTCAGCTCTGTTTCAATAACCTTCTTAGCCTCAGCTTCACTAACCTTCTCTATGTGCTTTGCCTCTATGAGGCCGCCGAAACGCCTTTCAACATACATCTTACCCTCATGGTGTGCAGCAGTCCACCCTATATCCTCTATCGGGCCAACGTATATCCATAAAACCTTAAACCTCCTAGGAGCTGGTGGGGTTACAGTTACAGTCTCAACTACACGCTCTACAGGAGGACGTGTCATGTAGCCAACTCCGAGGCCTACAGCTAACCCTACTATGCCTGCTCCAGCTAGTTTAAGGAACTCCCTTCTCTCCACACTCTACACCGGGCTTTAAATCATAGTAGTAAAGCCTATATGCTGTACTGTAATTGGTCTAACGATGAGCTATTGAATCGTGTAGATCAACGGCTATACCTTTGATATCCTGACTATAGCCTCTACATTGTCTATGTCAACCCTCTTCCTCCACTCATCACCTATAACGACTATCGCTGCTACACCCTGCAGTTTAGCCCCAGTTCTATCTATGAACCTCTTCATAACAGCAAGTGTTAGACCCGATTGGATTATATCGTCCACTATGAGAACCCTATCGCTACCCTTCAAGCTCCCCCGGGGTATGTAGAATATGTTCTTGACGGTGGGTGGCTCTACAATGTGCTCCTCTACGTACTCTATAACAGGGTTATCCTTACTCCTCCTAGCTATAACGAGTGTAGCGTCGAAGACCATAGCCATAGCTGTAGCTAGCGTTATACCGGAGGTTTCAGGAACCAGTATCTTGTTAACCTCCCTACCCTTAAACCTCTCGTAGAACTCTATAGCTAGGATCTTCAGCATGTATGGGTCCGATAGTATGGGTGTTAGGTCCAGGAAGCCCTTGAACTCGCCTGCACGACTTAAAGCAAGCTTAGCCGGGTCGAGCACCCTCCTTAAAGCCTTCATGAGTTCCACAGCCTGCTCATAGCTTGGGACAGAGAGCCCTGAGGAGTAGCGGGCTAGAAGGGTTTCATCGAAGTCAAGCTCCTTTGATAACTGTCTATACGAGTATGGGAGGAGTCTACGTGCAGCTCTTAGAGCTTCAACAGCTAAAATCCTGTACTTAAGCTTCTCAGGCTTACTAACGGACACCTCCAACCCCACGGTGTATGGCTACCCTAGAGGTTTAAAGATGATAGCTTAGCACTCACCCCCCAAGGTATCTTCTAACCATCTCGTAACCGTTCTCTACAACCAGTTCTACATGCTCTGGGGTTGTTATAGTGAACGGTATCACGTCTTTTATCGAGGGTAGGCCTGAGAGCACCATTATGAGCCTGTACAAGCCTATACCGACACCCCCCGTTGGCGGCATGCCGTATTCTAGAGCTCTAACATAATCCCTATCCATTGGGTGGGCCTCTACATCCAGTCCAGCCATCCTCCTTAACTCCTCCTCCTCCTTGAAGAAGTGGTATTGTAACAGTGGGTTGTTGAGCTCCGAGTATCCATTCGCTATCTCAAGCCCCGCTATGTAGAGTTCAAACCTCTCAGCATACCCTGGGTCGTGCCTGTAGGGTCTAGCTAGCGGTGATATATCCCTCGGGAATAGGGTTACGAAGGTGGGGTTAACTATGCTTGGTACCACTAGTTTTTCGAAGAGCTTCTCCAATATCTTACCCCTCCTAGGATCCCTAACCTCAACACCCAGGCTTCTCGCTATCTCGAGGAGCTCCTCCTTACTCCTACCCTTAACCCTTGTCTTCAACACATCCTCTATGGCGTCTTCTAGGTTAATCCTCCTCCACGGCCTTGTGAAGTCTAAGACCTTGGTTGAACCTTCCACATCTACTTCAACCTCGTAGTCTCCGTAGACGCTCTTCACAGACTCCGCTATGAGCTCCTCCGTTAAAGCCATCATGTCATTCCAGTCTGCGAAAGCCTGGTATGCCTCTAGTTGTACGAACTCCGGGTAGTGTGTTGCATCTATATCCTCGTTCCTAAAGCATACTGCTATCTCGTAGACCTTGTAGAGGCCTGCTACGATGAGCCTTTTAAGGTACGTCTCAGGTGCTATGCTTAGGTAGACTACCCTATCGAGAGCGTTAACCTTGGTCACGAAGGGTTTTGCTAGAGCCCCACCGTATATGGGTTGAAGCTTCGGGGTATGAACTTCGATGAAGCCCTTGCTATCCAGTATCCTCCTCATCTCCATCTCAAGCCTGTACAGGTTAACAATAGCCTTTCTCACCTTGGAGTTCAACATTATATCAAGGTACCTCTCCCTATACCTCTGCTCCGGGTCCCTAACACCAAACTCGTGGAATGGTATGGGCCTCCAGGTTATAGCTAGGAGCTCCACGTCCTCGGCTAGAACTGATATCTCACCCCTCCTAGTCCTTATAACCCTACCCCTAACGCCAATGATATCACCCTTATCTATAACCTCCATTAGGAAGCCCATCTTGGGGTTACCTTCAACCACATCCCTCCTAACAACAACCTGTATCCTACCAGTCTCATCGTAGAGATCTATGAACGTTATACCACCATGACTCCTAACATGCCAGATCCTACCAGCAACACTAACAACGTCGTTCGTCTCATCCCCGGGAGCTAGGCTAGAGTACTTAACCTTGATATCCTCAGCTCTAGCGGTAACCTCAAACCTGTAAGCTGAAACGTATGGATCCAAACCCCTCTCAGCTAGAACCCTAAGCTTCTCGAAAACACTAGACTCAGACACTTTTAAGAACCCCAGGCACTCTAGGGATAGTCTAAGCTTAAATTACAATAGCCCTAAAAGCGGTATAACAAAGAGTTTCCGGCTAGGTTGTGCTTAGAGCTAATCTTTAAAAACTCTAAAAGCCTAGGTTTACAATGGGGGTGTGATGTAATGTGCATGAAGGTTAGCGGTGAGGACGTAGCATTATATGATGAGGCTAGGAAGGCTTATAGAGCAGGGGATCTAGGGAAGCTTAGGAGCATATATGAGAGGCTCATAGAGATAAATGCTAGCCAGGAGATAGTATTCATTGTTAGTAAGATGATAGATGAGCTTGAGAAGAAACTAGCAACAGCTAAAGCCTAAGCATTATGTCGGGGAGTTCCAGAGCTTAAAGGCTATACTTGTAAGCTTGCACCCTCATTCCTAGGCTTGCTAACAGCTACAAAACCCCCTAGGTTTAGGGTTCTCAGTACCCCCTCTAGGGTATCCACTATGCTATCTGCATCCCTGTAGTCTGCTATCGTGTACAGCGTAGGCCCCCAGCTAGACTGAGCTAAAATCACACCCCTGGATCTAGCCTCTTCAACCACCATGTTTAGAGAGCCCCTATAGACACCTCCCTGGATTGATGAGAAGTATAGGCCTGTACCAAGCTGGACCTCCCTAAGACCCTCCAACGCCTCCCTTAGATCGCCCCTAGCTATAGCTGAAGCCAGCCTTAAAGCCCCCCTACTCATATGGTACGATGCCTCTAAGCTAGGCTCCCAGGGCTCTGTTAGGATACTAGACTCCTCGACCTCACTAAACCCCCTCTCAACATGAGGGGTTACTATGACGAAAACCCAGTCCTCCGGTACTTCGAGTCTTGTGAGAGCCCTCGGCCCCCGGAGGCTTGGTGACCCTGCATCCATAACGAACCCCCCGAACTTGAACAACAGGCTTCCAACCCATGAAACCCTACCCCTACCTAGCCTTACAGCCAGGTCGAGGGGGTCTATTTTTAAACCCTCAACATAGGATGCCGCAAAAGCTGCTGCTAGCAGTAGCTGAGTAGTACTACCTAAGCCCACGTGTGCTGGTATAAGCTCCTTGGCCTCCAAGCATACACCATTAACACCGAGCACACCCAAAGCTCGTCTAACAAGAGGCTCCCGAGCACCGAAGCCTGAAAGCCTTAGGCCATCGCACTTCGAAGCTTCAATAACAACCCTCGGTCTGTCAGCGTAGAAGCCTAAACCACCCCACCTAACACCCCAATCCAGGCCAGCATAGTAGAAGCCGGCGTGAAGCCTACAACCAGTCCTAACGGTAACGCGCATGAGCTCATCCCAGGGATGTGTGTGGAGGGAGATCTTAAACGTTAAAGCATAAAAGGCTTAAAGGACTAAGGAGAGGAGTGGCGATGAAGCCGGTTTTAAGAGAAGACCCCCAAGGGGATGAATGGGGACCCACGCCTGGAGCCCCGTGTCTCGATGACTTAGAGGTGCTAGAGGAGGATGACATAATAGAGGTTGAAGCCGTACTCTACACAAGAGAGAAGACAGTATACGATGTACTCCTAGACGATACAAGATACGAGGTGTACCTCAAAGTACAATCAACAATGCCCGGTGATTGTGTTAGAGTGCTAGAGCTAAGAGTAAAAGGGTGTGGAAAGGAGGGGGTGGAGCTCTTAAAGAACGCTGAGTGGCCTGAGGTATCAAGAGTGGTAATGGAGGGGGATTGCGTAGAGCTAGTAGTACCATCAGAACCACGAGTGAGGATTAAGAATGCCCTAGAAAAACTAGGAGTAGAGAAGGTGAAGCCCGTAGCATTCAGACCAAGCTACGACCCCAATACCTTGTGAAGAGCTCTCACGCCAGGGTAAAAGGTGGCTTTCTCCGCATACACCCTACGCGTCTAGTACCACCCACCCCTCATGGTAGGCTCTAATAGCATCATTCACCTCCATCTCCTCCTCTAACCCCGTCTTAGGATTTATAGCACGCACCCTCCTAGCCCTCCCCAGCACATAGGGGCCTAGGATCTTGTTGTTCGCTATGGTGTACATGTAATCAGGGTTCAGAACTGATAGTATGTGTGTTGATATGATCATGCTAACACCTCTACCCCTAAGATCATTCAACACACTTGAGATAGCAATTCTAGACGCTGGATCCAGATTTGATAGAGGTTCATCTAATACTAGGAGCTCAGGGCTACCTGCTAGAGCCTGGGCTATGAGGGCCTTCTTAGAGTTACCAGCACTAAGCTCACCCACACTCTTACCCAGCTCGCCTCTTAAGCCTACGAGATCTACTACCTCACTTATCTTGAGGGAGCCACCACCCTTGACTAGAACCCCATAGCTTATGAGATCTAGGAGGGGTGTGCTTCGGAGGGCCACATGATCTTCAAGTAACACCCCTAGCTTAAACCTTCTATCAATCCATACAACACCTCTATCAGGCTTTAGTATGCCTAGAAGCAGTTTAATCAGGGTACTCTTACCACTACCATTAGGAGCCCAGAGGACATTCATACCCCTCCTAAAGCAGAACTCGGCATCAGCGAAGACAATTGTACTCCCAAAACTCTTCCAAACACCCCTACCCCAAGCTATACACTCTCCTCCCACGCCTAACCACCCATAGGAGGGCTGAGAGCATGATGGTGGCAATGGATAAAACTGCTATCAACGGTTTAATATGATCTGTATAAGCCCTCACAACCACAACGGTTACAGGTGGTGGAGCTTCATACACGATGGTTACATTTCGCACCATTAATATCAGCATAAAGCAAGGGCCGTTACAATCTATAACACCTTCAGGGTTAACATAGGATCTCTCATTAACATAGACCTTAACGAGGTCAATGAGATCCGGTCTCCTAACTTCAACAACAGCTACCTTAAAGGGTAGTAGTATTTGATACATCTTATAGGCATAGTATGTTATGTTAACTGGAATATACTTCTCTCCACGAGGACCAGGAGGTATGAAAGTTGGCGCTGTTAAGAGATGTCTGAAATCACCTAGTGTTTGGAGGATAACCAGTGATAATAGTAGAAGTGCTACCGTGGATGAGAGGGTTTGAAGAAGTATTTTATACGTGAGCATCCCATCACCTCCTATAGGATATAAGCAGGTATAGGATAGCTGTAGAGACCAGGTACAAGGCTAGCGGTGCTAGTAGATTTTCTAGACCACCCCCCTCCATATACTCCAAGAGCCCCATGAGGGGGACGACTAACCTCATGGTACTAGGTCTCGTTAAAAAGACTACGTACATAGCGATGACCATCACTATAACCACAGCCCAGTATACAGGGGGAGCTCTAATGTATGAGACTAGAGAGGATACAAGTAAACCAAGGACCATAATAGCTAGTGTTACATACAAGCCTATAGTGACAGTCCTACCGAGATCCCAGCCTAGCACAGAGTAGTGTATGAATGCAAACCCTACACCCACAGCTATCAATTGAGGTAGCATTAAGGTTAGGAGGCTTAGACTAACAGCTAGAAGTGACTTGGTAGGAGAGCTTGTATAAGCTATAGCGTAATCAACCTGCCTTCTCAAGGAACCCTCAGAGATGATGCTGGCAACAAGAGCGGTAAGAAGTATTGTTAGAAGCCAGCTTAGGAAAACCCCCGTTACATCCGGTTGAGGTGTAAACGTTGTGTATCGAGGTTCAGGGATATGCTCGAGACTTGTAACGAGGTTTTCTGGTGATGGAAAGGTTTTCCCATAGGTGTTTGTCATTGTGAGAGAGAAGAGGATGTAAGGTGGGATCAGAACTAGGAGTGCCCCAGCTATGAAAGTTATAGGTGAGATCTGTAGTAAAGCTATGTTCGCTTTAAAAACCTCCTTAAAGCCCATCGATACACCACCACCAAAACCCCTGATATGATAGCTCCAATTACGGGGTAGAGGAAGTAGAGTAGACCGAAACCACCTACAACTCTAAGCTTCCCACCCTCCTCAGCTCCCATCATGAAATGCACGTAGCCAACTCTTTCCAGCAAATCATCGCTAATACCGAGTTCAAGCAGGTACTCTTTGTTAATAAACTCTAGGGGGACCACGGCATCAACGCTTATCGGCAGGCTACCCTTATACTCTACAAAGAACCAGCTAAACGGCTCCTCAGAGGTTATACTGGTAGCATTTGTTGTTATATTAACGGGGATGTACCTTAATGGTGTTTTAAGCTCTAGAACATCAAATCTCCTAACAGGGATAACCCTACCGTCAGGGAGGTGTAGTAGATACTCCTCTCTTATAATCCAGTCAAAAGCAACATCCTGATCGGATCCAAGGTATACTATGTCGACCTGCTTAAGGAGTAAATGCATTAATATGGGTTTAGGCTTAACAGGCCATACTATTAGGAAGGGTGAGAATCCTACAGGTACGTACTCACCCTTGAACCAGTTAAACCACTCAACATCCTTCCCGGAGAACCTAGCCTTTAAAACCTCAACGTCCCCGCTACTGATAAGAGTATAACCCCCCTCCTCTACCCTAACTGAGAGGGTAGTATTTTTAACTATATGACTAATCCCTCGATCGATAGCATATAAAGGTCTTAGGGATTTATCATAGAATTTCACGAGCCCGTTTAACCTCCACTCTCTATAACCGAAGGTCTCTAGAGACCCCCTCTCGAAATCCATATATTGGATAATAGAAAGTAGCACGAATACTAGGAGGAACACTGTAATAGGTAAAAAGATGAATCTCATACCAATAATCCCCCGAGAGTTTTATCGTGAGAGGGCTAGCCAACACGCCTATACCATGTGGTTTCATGAATAGCATATACGAAGGGATATCCATTATAGTCTGTTGCATCAAGTGCAAAGCATATATCTTTGTTGATTCGTAACTCCCACTCTCCATCCCATGTCCAATAATCAGTTCCAGGCGTAATAATAATTTTAATTGTTCTCTCATAGTCTACATAGTAGCCTCTAATCTGACCTGGCCAATAACATGTGACATCCCTTTTAGCTAACCCTGTATTAAGACTACCTCCTGTTATCTCGCATTTTACGGTTGTTGGGCTAACCTGTGTGCAAGAATATGACATGAGAGCTGCGTAAACTTTAACAAACCAAGGGGGGCTCTTAACATTAGCGTAATAATTAACAGTTATGCCGCGAATCACAAAGGTTATACTCACAGTCTCAGCTGTCCCCGAAGTCACATAGGACCAGGTAGAAAGGATCGTAGCACTTTCGCTAGCGTTTACCACCATCAAGAGGCCTAAATTAATTACCACTAGGAGTGCCAGGGCTCCTAGTAACTCAAGCAATCTCACTTTGACCTCCACTTCACCCTCACCTCCTAGCCATATAGGATTAAAGAAGAGGGAGTATTTAAAAAAAAAACGCTTGATTAAGACATTCTAGAATGATTTAAGCTGAGTGTTCATAGTGTTCTTTGTTATCTTGTAGGCTTGGAGTAGAGACCCCCTTAGGGTGGGCTGAGTAACTGTTTTGCCATGGATCCTTATAGGTAGCTTAGAACATTTACGTGTAAAGGATCTTCTCCACAAAGTGGCAGACGGTTTATGCGTTCAAATTACATTGCCAGAATTACTGTAACCTACATGTGCTTGAAAGTAGCCTTGATGTTATCCTTTAAACTTGAACTGTTACGAGTAAGGGTGACGTTCTCCTAGGGGGTTCTATGATATGCTCAAGAGCTCTCTGGCGTTTCTTTTACGTGTTAGAGCTACTAGCTTAGATGCCTGGTTTAACGTTAATCCTAACTGAGAGGAGCGTATGCTATTAAGTTTCATTCTAGGCCGTCTTCTTGCCTAGTCTTAGGTAGAATCTTATTAGTTGTGCGTAGCTTCTCAACCAGTAGTAGGCCTCGTAGAGGTCCTCTCTTCCGGTGGCCTCAGCCTCAGCTATCACCTTCCTCGCTATCTCCTCAATCCTCCTCGCATCCTCCTCCGTGTACTCCCTGTAATCCTTGTTAAGCAGTCTCTTCAACTCCTCCTCGTCAGCCTTAGTGTAATACCTACTCTCAGCCCCAGGGCTTACCATGAGCTCCCTCACAGACTTAAGGAACGCATCCCAAGGTATACGACCCTCAGATGCTAGGAGAGCCATAACCCCTATGAGGTTCGTGTTAACAACAGCAACCCACCCTCTCAACTCTCTCCTCAACTCTCTAAGTTCTCCTCTAAACTCGTCCCTTAACCTAACGTACACTACAAGTATAATTATGATTAATGCTAGAGCCCATGGAGCTTGTGATATGGCTTGCAATGCTACCTGCACCAGTGTCTCCCAGACCACACCTTCCACCTCTGTATTCCATCTACTATTATGTCTGCGGAGCTTAAAATACAATCCTAACTCTGTTCCACCTCACCCTAGGATTGAGCCATGCCTTCCTAGAGCTCTTCACCATTATGATGGGCTTTTAGTACATGGCTGATAGCATTTAGGGGTTAAGGGTTTCCATGGTTTTCCTCTGGATCTCCCTGACTAGTCCTCCTACGTCCTGGTATTTGGATCTTACTAGTATGTAGTGTATGTTGTTCCAGTACTCACCCCATCTTTCTACAAGGTACCTAGTGTTGGTTGTTATGTTGGTTTTAACCTCTGCTAGTGTAACCCCCGTCTCTCCAGCTATCCTCGTAACATAGCTTGCTACCCTTCTCCGATCCACTGCCTCTAGTAGTCTTAGATCTAGTATTGCTTTCAAGATGTCGTGCATGACGTAGCCTAAGTCCCCCCCCATAACTTCTTCCAAGTTTGTATACGATCTTTGATGCTAGCTGGTACTCAAGCTCTGTTATGTTAAGGTTGGCTACCCCTAGCTTGAAGGGGAGCTCTACCTCCACCTCTACACCGGGGTACTCTTTGTTAAAGGATATCTCGAATCTAACATAGTCTATCTTAGCATCTCTTACCCCCAGGGTGTTCGAGAAGATCCTACGCAGTTCTTTGACTAGGTTGAATTTCATCCTAACACCTGTCCTTGCTCTAACGTACTTGTAGAATTCCAGCCCACTCCACCTGGTTATAACTGGGAGTCTTAGCGATAGTATGTCGGGGAAGTGGTTCTTCTCAACATCGTACTCTACGACCATCAACTCCAGGCATTTCGATTCATCTACTGGCATGCAGATAGAGTGCTTCTGAGCCATGTACTTGTTAAACCCTGTAAGCTCCCCTAAGAGCCTCCTCTTACCCTCAACCCTCCCCCTCCAGCTAGCATCAAGGTCGAATGTAAACCTGGGCACGTCAATCGACGAGATGAAGATGTAGTTTAACACTGCATCGCCACCAAATTGTATTAAGTTGTTAAAGTAACCCTGCAGCTCCCTCATGAGGAGCACTATGTGGTACACCCTCTCAAGCATCCTAAGTACGTCAAGCCTCTCACCTTCACTCAACCTTAACCCTCTCGATAGGATCTCTAACTCTTCATCTAACACCTTGATGTCCGGGACCTCCCTTGCTACAGCCTCGCTAAACTCTTGGACCCTGGATCCTCCACTTAACATCATACACCTCCAATGTGCTAGATGTTTCTTACCTCAAGGATCAGGCTATAGAATGGTGTTTTCAAGGCTACCACTCGCCCTGCTAGGGTCATGTAGTACGCTAGGGCTGTTGCAAGCCTCCTCCTACCCGCCCCTGTAGCCTTATCGAAGATCTCATCTATATCCAGCACGTCCATGTTAAGTAGCACGTCCGGGATGATGTTAGCCCAGAAGGGAGTGTAGGATATCAGGTCAGAGTACCCCTGCTCAAGACTTGCAATAGAGAGGTGGTAGTCCCAGGAGTACTTGAAGCTCCTACCTCTAAGGCTTGTGAAAACAGCTAGAACAAGCCCCTCACTCAGGCCGCTACTCTCACCAACAACCCTAACCCCTTTTGGGAGCTCCAGGGCTCCAGCAAGCCTCCTATCAAACACTATGAGATAGGGGGTGAGGCCGAACCAAGATTGTAAACGGGGGTAGGCTACGTAGTACATTGTATCAGGAACACTCCTCCTAACCCACTCCATGAAAGGAGAAGACCAGTGAGTAGGGTTAGGCAGTGTAGATACAATGAAGTCAACCAAGGCTAAACCCCTCTCAGAGAGCACATAACCACCCTTAACCCTCACAGCCAGACCGGAGCTCTCAAGACTCCTAAAGAACCTATAGGTCTCAGTAAGGTTAACACCATAAACTCTAGCAACACTCCTAGGAGTAACCGGGACCGAGAGCTTAGACCCCTTAGCTAGGCTGTTACAAAGCTAACGGTGAATTTGAATAGCCGTAGATAGTTGTAAATACCTGGTACTTACGGAGTGGACGATAAATTTAAATACCCCTGGTTACCTGCTAACACTTGGCGTGCGAGCGGGCTACAGCCCCCTAGTGATCCGCACTGCAGTGAGGGGGGCTGTAGTTGCTGGGCATAGATGGGAGCCCCATGGCGTAGGGCTCAACCGGGGCCCATGAGGTGTGGGTGAAGCAAATGAACCCACACCAAGGCCCAACCCCGCTAACGGTATTTCCGTTAGCGGGGAAACGCTAGCTAGAACAGCAAACCTAACCTTACTACCAACAATGTCGATCAACACTTTAAACCCCTAACTGTTACCATTTTATGGTAACAGTTATAAACCATCCTATTAATCAAAGGGGTTGTTGCGATATGTATAATGTAGAGTTTAAAGGCCTAGGGTTTCCCCCTTAGGAGCTCTAGGATAGAGAATTTATACGACGTTTAGGTTTTAGGAGCGCGTATAAGGTGGGTTTCAAGGAATGAACATGTGCTATAGTATCTCTTTCCTTTTTCTAGCTTGGTATTCCTCGCTTGTCCCCGCTGTTACTATCTCGTAGAGTACTGCTGTTTTACCTGGTTTTGGTCTTAGTAGTCTTCCTAGTCTTTGTATGAACTGTCTTCTCGATGATGTCCCTGATACCAGTACTCCTACGTTTGCGTCTGGTATGTCTAGGCCCTCATCCCCTACAGTTGTTACTACTAGGACCCCTGTTTTAGCTGTTTTGAACGCTCTTAGCACCCTCTCCCTCTCGCTCTCGCTTAGCTCCCCGTGTAGTAGTAGTCCTTTGACCCTCGATGCTATCTCCTCCGCTTGCCCCTTGTACTGTGTGAATACTATTATCTTACTTCCCTTGGAGAGCTCCTCCTTGACTATGCTCTCCACAGCTTTCAACTTAGCCTCACTGTAGTTTATGATGTTCCTCATCTCAGCGTGCACCTTTAAAGCCTCCACTGCATCCCTATCACCTTTCTTAGCATCCTCCACGAGCTCCTGGAACCTCCTACCCCTGGCTAGCACTTGGAACCTCCTTCTAAGCTCTTCATACCGCTTCCACTCATCCCCTGTTAGTCTAACCTTCACCTTCTTGACGGTGAATGGTGCTAGGTAACCCTTCTCAGCTAGCTCTGATGCCGTCTTATGGTAGATAACGCCACCTATTAACGGGAATATCTCTACGTGCTTACCATCCTCCCTCTCAGGGGTCGCTGATAGGGCCATCCTATAGGGTGATGGCATGTATAGGGCTACGTGTTTGAACTTCTCAGCGGGTAAGTGGTGGGCTTCATCGAAGACTATTAGAGCGAAGTGTTTGGCGAAGAGCTGGGTGTTTCTGAATGCTGACTGGTATGTCGTTATGGTTATCGGTGCTAGGTTCTTCTCCTCACCATAGTAAACCCCTACCATCCCATGTGCGTCCGTGAACTTCTTGAAAGCGTCAGCCCACTGCTTCACATGATCCTTAGTGTACACGACAACAAGGGTTTTAACACTAAGCTTTGCAACACCAGCTATGGCTATGACGGTCTTCCCAGAGCCCGTAGGTAGGGCTATGACACCCTGGAACCCATTCCTCTCCCAAGCCTCCAGAGCCTCCCTCTGGTAATCCCTAAGCTCGCCGTTGAAAACGAGATCCCTTGGAAGCTTAGAGGATTTAAGTAACCCAACCTCATCAACAACGTTGAACCCCAACTTCTCGAGCTCCGAGACGACCCTAGCGTATAGGTAGGGTGGCACCTTGAAAGCCCTCTCAGAGGGGGAGTAGGGGGGTGTGATACCTAGCTTCTCGAAGAAACCCTTCAGATAAGCCTTACTGGAAATCCTTAGAAAGCCGTCACCACCAAACCTGACATAGACTGTAACCTCATCAAGATAAGCACTCCTAATAGCCTCCAAATCCTCCTCAACAACACCCTCAATGGAGGAGAGTATGGAGTAGACGTCCTTTAAAGTATACCCACTACCCCTCATCTTAGAGTAGTCCAGCTCGAATACGGAGACACCACCAACCCTACCAATATACCTTGAAAACTCTAGTAACTCCCTAAACTCCTCATCACTAACCCAACCCTTAATCCTGAACCTCAACTTCTCCAAGACCTACACCAAAACCCAGAGAGCTTCCTCCCACTCCACCCACTACAATTTTATGTGGATCCTATGATTAATTAGAGGTAAGGGTTGCATTTTTAAGCGTTTCCCTCGCCCATCTAGAGCACGTGGGGATGTTAGCCGTATGAGCGGCCTGTCAGGGCGTTTCCCTCAGCATCCTCTTTATAGCTTCTACTGTCTCCTCTAGTTTTACCACTATCCTCTCACCTGTTACCGTGTTATACACTGTTATCGTCCCTGTCTCCGCCTCCGCTTTACCTATGAATGCTAGGATTGGTATGTTTAGCCTTCTAGCCTTCCTCCTTTGCGCTTCCTCGCTGGATCTCGCTAGATCTATCCTGGTCTTAAGCCCCGCTTCCCTCATCATCCTTGTTATCCTCCACGCCTGTTTTAGGAGCGTCCAGTCTAGAACTACCACCTGTACCTCTGTTACAGTCTTCTTCTCCATGTTGAATATGCCTAGCTCAAGCCCAGCATCTATGATCCTCTCTATCCCTAGGCTAACACCTGTCGCTGGTATATCTGTTCCCGTGAAGAGGCCTATGAGGTTATCATACCTACCTCCACCTGCAACACTACCAACGTTTGGTTTGTCTAGCACCGCTTCCAGTATGGGGCCTGTGTAGTAGTCTAGGCCTCTTACAAGGCTCATATCGAATATTACGTGCTCGGGTTTACCTAGGAGGTCGAAGACCTCCTCTAGGTGTGCGCACGCCTCCCTAACCCTCTGGCTGGTAGAGTACTTCAAGCATATGGATTCAAGTTGCTCAACGGGCCCCCTGTG
>JAPYWV010000042.1 GCA_028276165.1 Acidilobaceae archaeon | reverse complement strand
TGGGGGGCCTACTTGAAGCCTCTAGGGAGTCTGAGGTAAGCCTTATGAAGATGTTATTCAAGTTAGCTAGGGTGGTGAGGAGGCTGTGAGTAGTGGGGGTACTAGGCTTAAGAAGTTGAAGTTGGAGGAGCTCCTACAGAGGGATGTGTGGGATGTAGACGAGTCTAGGCATATAGAGGTTTTGGATCAGAGAGGTCTACCCATCAAAGCACTACTACTACTATGCCCCATGGGCTGTTACACGATGGCCGGTGATAGGCTTCTAATGAGCTATGAGGGTTGCGTTGAATGTGCTACATGCAGGGTTTTAAGTAACCCACATCAGATTAGGTGGGAGTACCCTAGGAGTGGGAGGGGTATACAGTATAGGTTCACCTAGGAGGTGGGGGTGGTGAGGATAGTTGTTGGTATAAAGTGGGTTCCTAACACTCAAGCTGTTAGATTTGACCCAGAGACTGGAACCTTGATTAGGAAAGGTGTACCTTCGATTGTGAACCCCCACGATCTCCCTGCTGTAGAGCTCTCCTTAAGGTTGAGGGATGTGGTGGGTGGTGAGGTTATAGCTATCAGCATGGCCCCCCCGCCTGCGGCTAAGGGCTTAGAGCTAGTCCTAGGTATGGGTGTTGATAGGGCCATCCTTGTGACGGACAGGGTTTACGCTGGAGCCGATACACTAGCTACAAGCTATGTGCTAGCTAAGGCCATCCAGAAGATTGACTCTGAGATAGGCAAGGTCGACCTCATAGTGTTCGGGCAGGAGACCATAGACTCTACTACAGCCCACATCCCAGCACAGGTTGCTAGCTGGCTTGAGCTACCATACGTGTACTACGTTAAAGAGGCAACCGTGGTTGACGGTGGGAGGGTAAGAGTTGTAAGAGAGCTTGAGGAGTACCTGGAGGAGTATGAGCTAGAGCTCCCAGCAGTCCTAGGGGTAGCTGTTAGAGCCTTCAAACCTAGACCTGTAACCCTCTCCATGAAGCTTAGGTCTAAGATCGAGAGGAGGCTCATAGTATGGACTAACGATGATCTAAAACTAGACCCTAGATGCACGGGCCTCAGAGGATCACCTACAATTGTAGCTAAGACCATAGATATGCCAGAGGTTCCTAGGAGGAAGGAGGTCTTTAAACCTAGGGATGCTAAGGAGGCTGCCAGGTGGATTGTAGCTAAGATGCTGGAGGATGACAAGCTAAGAGAACTATTGTATAGGAGCCTCTGGGGTGTCAGGGGTTGAGCTCCGCCATCGACTGTAGCAAACTCTGCCCCGAGTGGCCCTGCGAGCAGCCGAGCGAGTTTAAGAACGTGTGGGTTGTCATTGAAGCTGATGAGAGCGGGTTGAGTGAAGCTAGCTTGCAAATGCTCACCCCCGGGAGGAGGATAGCTGATAAGCTTGGTGAAAAGCTTGTTGGAGTACTAGTGGGCTACCGTGTATCCCATCTAGCAGAGGACGTCATAAAATATGGCGCTGACGAGGTTATAGTCGTTGATAGCGAAGCACTCAAAACATACTATCCCAGGGTATACGCCTTAACAATAGTGGAGCTTGCCAGGAAGTATAAACCATCGGTCATATTCATAGCTGGGACTAAGAGGGGGAGGGAGTTCGCACCATACATAGCTAACACCCTTAAAGCGGGGATTACAGCAGACTGTACGGACTTCGATGTAGACGTGGAGTCTAGGGATGTGCTACTCATAAGACCCCCATTCGCGGCCATCCTACTAGCCTACATAAAAACACCTTTCAGGAGACCCCAGATAGGGACGGCTAGACCTAACGTATTCCCAGTACCAGCTAGAGATGAGAGTAGGAAGGGGGAGATCATTTTCGAGAACGTAGCTAACATAAGTGAGGATAGAATGAAGCTAGTTTCAAGGAGGAGGGTGTCGAGAGGAGAGGTTGGCATTGAGAAGGCGGAGGTCATAGTATCAGGGGGCAAGGGGGTGGGAGGCCCTGAAGGCTTCAAATACCTTGAAGAGCTAGCCGAAATCCTAGGAGGCACTATAGGAGCTTCTAGGAAAGCAGTTGATGCAGGTTGGATCAGCGAGGATAGACAGGTAGGTCAAACAGGTAAATCTGTGAAACCCATCCTGTACATAGCTGTAGGCATTAGCGGAGCAGCCCAGCACATGATAGGTGTAAGGGAGGCTACAAGGATAATAGCTATAAACATAGACCCCGAAGCACCCATACTAAGCCAGGCAGACTACAGTGTCATAGGAGACTATAGGGAGGTGATCCCAGCTCTAATAGAGGAGCTCAAAGCATTGAAAGAAAAGGGCCCCGAAGCTGTCGAAGAGTACATCAAATGGCTTAGAGAGATAGAGGGTAAAAGGTAATCAGGGGGAGAGCCGGCATCTCCAGACTAGTAGCATGTACCAACACATGTAAAAAGAGCGGAGTTTCAAACCCCTCGGGCCTATGGTGTCATCCCCCACGAGCGAGGGTTAATGTCTCCGATAGCACCTCATCCAGACCTGGGGGTACCCGCGCTCCCCGTACTCCGAGGCAGGAGGTTTGAGCAACCATCAAGCCCTTGATTTTAACTAAAACCTACTCATCACACTAGCAGTATACCCCCTAGAATTTAACGCTCCAAAATTGTGTGAGAATCCTACCCCGCCTTGGGAAACGAGGTTGCTAGATCCTAGCTATCAAATCCTAGCAGGTGCCCCGAGGTGTTTAGAAACGCGGATGTGAGCGGGGTTGTCCGAACGAGACTCCTGCAATGGAAGTTCATTTAAATGTGGAAATTAAACCTCCCACCTTTAATCAGGATTTTGAGTTGAGAGCGTTTCCCCGCTAACGGTATTTCCGTTAGCAGGGTTGGGCCTTGGTGTGGGTTCACTTGCTTCACCCACACCTCATGGGCCCCCGTCGAGCCCAACGCCATGGGGCTCCCATCTATGGGGGTGCTCAAGTATCATCATAGCACCCGCGCGTGCAGTACTTACACAACCTCATCATCGATACTACGTAGTGTCAACTGAGACTTATAAGTCTAACGGTGATTCAGGTAAGCATGGATATTTACATTTATTGTCAAACTTGTAATAGCCTTACAACGCTTGTTTTAACTATAGGGAGTTAGTGTATGGGTTTAGAGGGGAGGTTGAAGGATGAGGATGTAGGGTATCCGAGCTCGGGGTTAAGGAGGGTTGGCTACTTCTATAGAAGGCCCGTGTTTATCGTCGAGGATCCAGTCCCTCTGGTCGGCCACATAGCTTTTGGCGTCATAGATAGGGGTACGAACGTCCTACAGGTTAGACCTACCACCCTCTGCCAGCACTCATGTATCTTCTGTAGCGTCGACGCGGGGCCTAGAAGTGTTACGAGGCAATCTGAGTTCCTCGTGGAGGCTAGGTGGCTCGTCAGGTGGGCTGTCGACATTGCTAGGTTCAAGGGGGGAGGTGTTGAGGTTCTACTTGATGGCGTTGGTGAACCGCTAAGCCACCCAGAGATCCTGGACATAATAAGGTCTCTGAAGGAGAGCGGGTATGTCAGCAGGGTGGTTTTGGAAACCCATGGAGGATTCCTCTCTAGAAGGCTCGCTGTCGAGCTTGAGAGAGCGGGCCTAGACAGGATCAATCTTAGTGTTGATACAGCAAACATTAGGCTAGCTAAACACCTTGTGGGGGTTGAATGGTACGATGTTTCAAGGGTTCTAGATGTAGCTGCATGGATACTTGAGAACACGAGTATAGATGTGGTCCTAACACCCGTAGTAGTGCCCGGGTTTAACGAGGATGACATGAGGGATCTTATCGAGTGGGCTAGGAGGCATAAGGCTGGGGTTAAGAGTGGATGGCCTACCGGGGTTCTAATACAGAAGTACGAGGTTCACAGGTATGGTAGGAAGGTGCGTGGTGTAAGAGAGTGGTCGTGGGGTAGGTTCTACAGGTGGCTTAGAGATCTGGAGAGGAGCACCGGGTATAGGCTTATAGTTGAACCTTGGGAGATAGGTTTTGAGAGGAGGCCTAGCATAGATAAGCCCTACTCTAGCGGGGATAAGGTCAAGGTTATAGTGATGGGGCCTGGATGGCATTGGGGTGAGTTTATAGCAGTTGATCTAAGATACGAGAGAGTCATAGCTGTTATGACGGAGAAGGAGCTAAAGCCTGGTAAGACCGTTACGGTAACCATAGTTAGAGATGAGGATAACATATTCGTAGCGAAAGCCTAGATACAGGGGTATAAATCTTGTTTCAGACTCCCGCCTAACACCCCCTTCAATGCTAGTCTAAAAGTTTAAATACTAGCTCCCCTATCTAACTGTGAGGTGTAATAGATTGGCTCTCATGCCCGAGAGAGGGGCTGGAATCCACGGATGGGGTGTCTACATACCCAGGTTTAGGATACCAATGCAGGAGATAGCTAGAGAGTGGGGCTGGCCTGATCACCAGTGGAGAGCTCTTGGGATGATGGAGAAGGCCGTAGCAGGGCCTGATGAGGATTCAACAACAATGGGTTTAGAGGCTTCATTGAACGCCATTAGGAGAGCCGGGGTTAACCCCAAGGATATAGGGGCTGTATTCTTTGGAACAGAGTCTAAGCCCTATGCTGTTAAACCAAGCGCCACCATAATAGCGGAGGCTATCGGTGCAACCCCCCTAACTATGGCTAGCGATCTCGAGTTCGCTTGTAGAGCTGCCAGCGAGGGGATCAAAGCCTCCATAGGGCTTGTGACCTCGGGTATGGTCAAATACGCTCTAGTTATTGGTAGTGATACAGCTCAAGCCAACCCAGGTGATGTCCTCGAGTTTACAGCTTCAAGTGGTGCTGCTGCCTTCATAATAGGGTCTTCTAAGGGATCTGCAGCTGTTTTCGAGGGTAGTAGCACCTATGTAACGGATACACCTGACTTCTGGAGACGTGAGGGATCCCCGTACCCCAGGCATGGTGAGGGGTTCACCGGTGAGCCTGCGTATTTCGCTCACATTATAGGCGCTGTGAGGGGTTTAATGGATAAGCTTGGGTTAAAGCCCTCTGACTTCAACTACGCTGTATTCCATCAACCTAACGGTAGATTCCCCCTCAAGGTCGGGGAGATGCTTGGGTTTAAACCTGAGCAGTTGAAGTTAGGTCTTGTAACACCTATGATTGGTAACACGTACAATGGAAGTGCTTTGATCGGGCTGGCTAGGATCCTAGACTACGCTAAACCCGGTGAGAGGATCCTCGTAGCACCTTTCGGGAGCGGAGCTGGGAGTGATGCCTATAGCCTTATTGTAACAGATGTTGTAGAAGAGAAGCGTGGTAGAGCTCCTTTAGTAGATGATTACATAAACGATAAGATATCAATCCCGTACTCTGTTTACGCTAAGTTTAGAGAGTTAATCAGAGTTGTGAGAGAGTAGGTGTCCACCTTGGTCTACGTAACAGGTGTAGGTCTCGTTAACGTAGATAGGCATTATGACAAGAGTACTAGGAGGCTTGCTTTTGAAGCCTCCACGGCCGCTCTAGAGTCTAGCATGGCTGAGGGTGTTGATTTCATCATCGTAGCCTCAAGCATATCATATCTACACGAACCCCAACTAGACCTAGCCTCCTACATAGCCTCGTCGATGGGCTTGAGGGGTGTTAGGAGTATCACCGTCGAATGCGGAGAGGCCTCCGGGCTAGCGGCCGTTATGACGGCTAAGGCTTTAATTGATAGTGGTCAAGCCTCAAGGGTTCTTGTTGTTGGTGTTGATAAGCTATCAGAGTATCCATCCTGGAGGGTTTACAAGAACCTCTCCCTACTCTATGATACTGAGAGTGACGCCTTCTACTCCATAGGCCTTGGTGGTATAGCGGGCCTCCTAATGAGGCTTTACATGAACGTATACAATGTGGATAGGCTGACCTTAGCCTACTGGCCTGCACTAATGCACCAGAATGCTAAGGCAAACCCATACGCTATGCTAAGATTCGCTATAACACCGGAGAAGGTCCTAGAGGCTCAACCTGTAGCTGAACCCCTAACACTCCTAGACACATTCCCCCTAGGGGATGGGGCTGCAGCTCTAGTACTAGAGGGTAAGGCTAGTAGGGGGGTTTTAGCTGAGATCGTGGACGTAGAGTCTGCTACAGGGTATCAGAGCATAGCTTTAAGCGATGATCCTTTGAAAATCGAATCCCTTGAGGTAGCCTATGGTAGGTTGGTTGAGAGAACCGGCATGGGGAGCGTTGATGTTGTAGAGCTACACGACTCCTTCACGATAACGGGGATACTCATCCTGGAGACTTTAAGGTTCACCGAGAGGGGTAAGGCTGCGGAGGCCGTAGCTCAAGGTGTCTTTAGCGTAGGAGGCGAAGGCCCGGTAGTCAACCCTAGTGGTGGGTTGAAGGCTAGAGGCCACCCTATAGGGGCTACCGGGGTGTACCAGGTGGCTGAGGTAGCCTTACAGCTAGCTGGGGAGTTCCCAGGTTTGAAGGTTGATGGTGCTAGGAGCGGCCTAGTGGTATCCATTAACGCTATGGGCTCCAGCTCCTACGTAGCCTACATGAGAGCTGTGGGGTGAGGGTTTTTGGGTGAGTGGAGCTCCGCTAGGGTCTGGAGGTCTAGGGTGTACAGGTACAGGCTTATAGCTGGTAGGTGTAGATCCTGTGGTAGAGCCCACTATCCCCCGGCTAACGCGTGTCCCTACTGTGGTTCAAGAGATCTAGATGAGGTTGAGTTACCCAGGGTTGGTAGGCTTATAAGCTATAGTGTTGTCTATGCAACACCATTCGAGGATAGGGATAGAAGCCCCGTTGTAATAGGTTTAATCGACCTCGGCATAGCTAGGCTTGTAGCTGAGGTGGTAGACGTGAAACCCGGGGATTTAAGGGTTGGTGATAGGGTTGAAGCTGTTTTCAGGAGAATAGCTGTTGATGGTAACACGGGCTTGATAGTCTACGGTATCAAGTTTAGACCCGTACGGGTGGGTTAACGTGGAAGCGGACCTAGGCAGGGTGGATCTTGAAGAGATCCTCGCTAGGCTTGAAAGGGGTGAGGTTAGCCTTAGTAAGCTTGAGGAAGTTCTTGGAAACGCTAACCTAGCTGTTCTAGCTAGGAGGAGGTTTCTGGAGAGGAAGCTTAACATAAGCCTATCGGGTATAGCTAGCACGATACTCGATTTCGAGGAGCTGTACGGGCATAACATAGAGAACGCTATCGGGGCAGTCCAAGTCCCCGTAGGCATAGCTGGGCCCCTTAGGGTTAACGGGGATTACGCTAAAGGTGATTTCTATGTACCACTAGCTACAACCGAGGGTGCCCTCGTTGCAAGCGTCAATAGGGGGGCTAAGGCTGTAACAGCTAGTGGTGGGGCTCACGTGAAGGTTCTAAAGGATGGTATGACGAGAGCACCCCTCATATGGACTCCGAGTGTCGTGGAAGCCGTTAGGTTTGTAGAGTGGGTTAAAGCCAACATGGAGGTTTTAAAGGGTAAGGTTAGCGAGGTTACGAGACACGGTAGGCTTCTCGACCTCCAACCATTCATCGTTGGTAACCTCGTATGGCTTAGGTTCATCTACAGCACGGGGGATGCTATGGGGATGAACATGGCGACCATAGCTAGTGATAGGATATGCTCTTACATAGAGCAGAGCTACGATGGCGAAGCTAGGTGTATATCGCTTAGCGGTAACATGTGCACGGATAAGAAGCCAGCCATCATAAACAGGTTGCTGGGTAGGGGTAAGTATGTTGTAGCTGAAGCCTTGATACCAGCTAGTGTGGCGGAGAGCGTTCTGAAAGCTAGGATCGACCTCATACACTACATAAACCAGGCTAAAAACCTTCTGGGTAGCGGTGTTGCCGGGAGTGTAAGCTTTAACGCACACTATGCTAACATAATAGCCGCCATATTCATAGCTACAGGGCAGGATGTAGCTCAGGTTGTAGAGAGTAGCATGGGCTTCACGTGGACCGAGCTTAGAGAAGACAACCTATACATATCGGTAACCCTACCAAGCCTAGAGGTTGGCACCGTGGGGGGTGGTACTAGGCTTAGAACTCAGAGGGAAGCACTCGCAATAATGGGTGTAGCGGGTGGAGGCGACCCCCCGGGTGTTAACGCCTTGAAGTTCGCTGAGATAGTGGCAGCAACGGTCTTAGCCGGAGAGTTGAACCTACTAGCAGCCCTAGCCTCAGGCCACCTCGCTAGGGCACACGAGAAGCTGGGTAGAGGTAAGGTTAGAGGAGCTCGTACTAGAACTTGATGGGACGCTTAAAAGGATGTTTTGAAAACCCTAGAAGCTAGGGAGTACTAGAGCTTTCATAGAGGGTGGGTGGGCAGGTTGGAGGTGCTAGAGCACTATAACGTCTACCCTAGGCTTGTTAAGGAGATTATAGTGGGCCCTCCGAGGCTTACGAGGTATGAGAAGGCTAGGATCATTGGTGTAAGAGCTCTCCAGCTAGCCTACGGGGCTCCACCACTAGTCCCACCTGAAGTTGTAGGCTCTACAGATCCGGTTGTGATAGCCAAGTACGAGGTTGAGAACGGGATACTCCCCATATCTATCCTAAGGTATACGAGCTCTGGAGTCAGACAGAGCATCCCCCTATCACTGTTGATTAAGGTGACGAAGGAGGTGCTTGGAAGGATTGATTGAGGTGTGTAGATCCCTTGTTGCGGAGGAGTTCGAGATCATAAACGTTGAAGAGCACTCCAGCCATAGAGTTGACGTAGTCCTCGGAATGCCCAGGAGGGGGAGTTTAAGGGAGGCTCTTGAAACGTTGTACCCCAAACTTACCACACTAAACTGCTACCCACTCGTGAGGAGGAGCGAGAGGGGGCTGGTGCTACATGTTTTTATTAGGGAGGAGAAGCCTGGTAGACTGTTCCTGAACATAGCCTTAGCTCTCACAACGCTTGTAACAGTATTCCTCTCGGGCTTAGCATTAGCGGGAGCTGGAGAGCAGTTTAACGTAAGTGGTTTTGCCTGGAGACCTGAGGCGTACCTCGTAGGGCTCCTGGTACCCCTTGTAGCTCACGAGCTCGGCCACTGGAGTGTAATGAGGTTCTATAGGACTCCAGCTAGCCTACCATACCTGATCCCAGCTCCCCCACTACAACTAGGCCTCCTGGGGACGTTCGGAGCAGTGATAAACCTTAGATGGCTCCCACCTTCAGCTAGCTCTCTTACATTAATGGCTGTCATGGGCCCCTTGACGGGTTACCTGATAGCACTACCCCTAGCCATATATGGTTTGAAGAGCTCCTACATAACCGCCGTGGCCCCCGAGGGTACTATACCGCTACCCATGGTACCCCTATCGCTACTACTCCTAGTCATGACCATGGATGTCCCCAGCGGCCACTACATGATATTTAGCCCTCTAGCGTTCGCCTCATATGTCGTCTTCTTCGTCACATTCCTCAACCTGATCCCGGTTGCTATGCTAGATGGAGGTCACATTGTTAGAGGCGTAGCTGGGGCTAGCGCTCACACCCTTGTAAGCAGGATTTTCATAGTAGCACTCGTACTCCTATCCATCCCATACCCCCAGCTCCTCCTCTTCGCCATCCTAGCCCTAGTACTGTACCTGATAACCGGTGGTAGGCACCCGGGCCCATCAATGGGTGTTGAGAACCCAACTAATATCATAACAGCCTCTAGCATCATCTACGGGGTCCTCCTGGCGCTAACAATCCCAATACCGATTCCCTAAACGTTTTTCAGCTCTTAAGGGGTCTACTGGTAACATGTTCTAGGGTGTTGTACCGAGGTTCCTGAAGGTTGAGTGGGAGGACCTGTAGGCTGGAAGCAGGCTACACTGTTATAATAGCTGAGAAGCCTAAGGCTGGGGAGAAAATAGCTAGAGCTCTAGGCCTCCCGGTGAAGTGTAGCTATAATGGGGTACCCTACTGGGTTTTAAGTGTTAACGGTAGGAGGGTTGTTGTGGTTTCAAGTGCAGGTCATCTCTTCGAACCACACACTGACACTAGGGGGTTCCCGGTTTTCGAGTTCACGTGGAGGCCTATTTGGGAGGTGGATCCTAAGGCGGGTTACCTGAAGAAGTTCTACGATGTTCTAAGACACGTTGTCCCCAGGGCTTCGGAGTTCATAAGTGCTTGCGACTATGACATTGAGGGTAGCGTCATATGCTATAAGATAATCGAGGCCCTGGGGGATCCTAGGAGGGCTAGGCGTATGAAGTTCTCAACACTAGCACCAGAGGATATCAGGAGAGCCTATGCGAGGCTACAACCACTGGATGTTGATATGGTGGAGGCAGGGCTAGCTAGGCATGAGCTGGACTGGCTTTGGGGTATTAACGTGTCTAGAGCTCTCATGCACGCTCTGAGACTCTACACTGGTAGGAGGATAACACTTAGTGCTGGAAGAGTCCAAAGCCCCACGCTAGTAGAAGCTACTAGGAGATGGGAGGAGATAAACCTACACGTACCTAGACCTAGCATAAGCGTCCACGTAACTGTTAAGACGAAGGATGGTGTTAGGTTTAAGGTGTACCCTTCAGGTTGGAGCCCAAGGGATAGGCTTGAAGCTGAGGAGGTGAGGAGGAGGCTTAGAAGCTTGGGGGAGCTCCGTGTAGTAAGTGTTTCAGAGGAGCGTGAGCGTGTAAGCCCTCCCCCGGCCTTCAACCTAGGCGATCTCCAGCACGAGGCTGCAAGGATATACGGGTTCTCGCCTATGAAGACCCAGAAGCTAGCTGAGGACCTGTACCTTGAAGCTCTCATAAGCTACCCTAGGACTAATAGCCAGAAGCTCCCACCAACCATAGACTATAGGTCTATACTGAGGAGCCTAGAGGGTGTGGAGGGGTACTCAAGCCTTGTTAGAAGGTTGCTTGAGGAGACCGGGGGTGTGCTGAGACCAGTACAGGGGAGGGCTGAGGATCCAGCACACCCAGCAATATACCCTACTGGCGAGAAGCCTAGAGAGCTTAGTAGGGATCACCGGCTGGTGTACGACCTCATTGTCAGGAGGTTTCTAGCAGCGTTCTCAAGCGAAGCCGTAATAGGTAGGGTTAAGGTAGCCCTGATAGACCGTGATGGGAGGGGCTTTGAGGCCTCGGGTTTAACTGTTGTAAAGGAGGGTTGGATGAAGTACTACCCATTCCTTAAACCTACAGAGAACGTAATCCCCAGGATTTCCGAGAAAAGCGTGGAGATCGAAAGTGTAACCATTAGGGTAACGTGGAGTAAGCCTTCAACGAGGATAACCAGGGATTCCCTACTCAAGTGGATGGAGAACGTGGAGATCGGGACCGAGTCTACGAGAGCAAGGATAATAGAAACGTTGTATAGAAGGGGTTACATAGAGCAGGAGGGTAGGGTAACAGATCTAGGTCACACCGTTACACGCATAATAGTAGAGCTATTCCCGGAGCTCTCAACACCAGAGCTTACAAGGGAGTTTGAGAGGAAACTCGATGACATAAGGTATGGTAGGAGGAGTAGGGAGAGTGTGAGGCTTGAGGCCATAAGAGCTCTTGAAAGACTACTATCAAACTACAATAGGAGGCTGGAGGAGGTAGGCTACAGGCTAGCCGTAGCCTTGAACATAAGACCGCCGGAGAGACCGTGCAGGGTATGCGGGAGGGAGGCTATCACCACGTTGGGTAACGTAAGGTTATGCGAGTACCATAGCAAGGCCCTAGAGAGGCTTAGGGATGCCTTAGGGGAGATATCGAGGATTCTGAATATTAGCAGGCAGGAGGCCCTCAAGAGGATAGCGTTGAAGAAGGGGGGTACGGGTAGGTGGGTTCTAGAGGTAGCTAAGAAGGCCTTGGAGGAGCCGGAGCTAAAGCTACTACTCGACGTTTAAAGAGCAAGGCTAACAGCACTACAAGGGTTGTCGGAGGGTAGGCAACCGTTTTTAAGGGCCCCCCGGTCTAGATTTAATGGTGTTAGCTTGAGCGCAGCCCCCAAGCTTCCAAGGGGTAGGCATACCGGCTTTCTTGTAGAGGGCTCCGTTATAGTTACCAGTCTAGAGTCCTCTAGAACCCTCTACGCTGAGGGGTTCTTCGGAACCCCTATTGGGGTTGAGAAGCCTAAGGGAGTCGACTTCGATGCCCCCCTGAAGCTTAACCTTATCGAGGCTCTCTACCTCGTTGAGAGGGGTGTTCTGGAGGTTAGGAGGCTTGATGGTAGCCTGGTTAGCTTCGAGGAGTTAAGGGGTTTAGTTGAGTCCGTAGAGGAGTTAAGGTTACTATACACAGTCTATAGGGATTTGAGGGATAGGGGTTTCATTGTTAGATCTGGGCTTAAGTATGGTAGTGATTTCACCGTCTACAGGCTAGGCCCTGGTTTGGAGCACGCCCCCTACATACTCCACGTCTATAGGGGGTTTGAGAGGCTTGATCCAACCGAGATAGTTAGAGCTGGTAGGCTGAGCCATAGTGTTAGGAAGACATTCATACTAGCCTTCCCATCGAGGGATGGTAGGGTGACATATTTAATGTTCAACTGGCTTAAACTCTAGGAGGGGGTTAGAGGTTGAGCAATCCAAACGACCCCCAACAACACAACATTAAACCCCCAAACCCATTATACTTGAACCCCAAACCCACACCAATAGCCGGCCAATGCAACCCCCTCTGCCCCTACTTCCTATGCGAGAAGGAGTCACTACAAGCCTCCACAGTCAACAAGAGAGGCATCTCCATCAATAAACCCTTCTGCCTCATAGTAGGCGATACCTGCATGGGATTGAAATGCCGCTACTCAAGATGTAGACTGCTAGCGGGTAGCGTTGACGGAAGATGCCTAGCAGCCTATAGGAGAGCCCAGAGCACCTAAGAGCATGAAGTGAACTCATGACGAGGGGTTACTTAGGACAACTATGGGATTACACCATCTAGAGGCCCCCAAGGCCGAATCCCCGCTCTGAACATCATAGCCTCTAGGTAACCTCCATGAGCTTGTGGTAAACGCCTGAAGGATTCTCCGCTTATGATCTAGAATCTCTGCGTTTGTGATGATTTAAATTGAAGACTGGGACCTTTAAGGCTGGGGGCCCAGATGGAGGAACTCCATACTATTAATTACTTGGTAACTCTCCACGTTGGCTTACTAAATGCTGGGATCGTGTCGGGCTCCTGAAGGTTGCTCGCGTCCTGTGCCTGGCCGTTTAGGGGTTTTTGGCTTTAAAGGTTTTGGAGATGAGGGTTAGGGCTAGGTTTCTGTCGAGTGATGCTATTACATCGCCTACTACCACTACCTCGTCTAGCCTAGCTTCTAGGGGTTCCCCCTGCGCGTTATAAGCTTCGCCTCCGCACTCTCTGATTATTCCTACTGAGGCTGCTACATCAACGTTCCTTAGCCTTGATCTAGCGTCTACGAATAGGGCCGCTCTACCTAGGGCTACGTAGGCTATTTCGAGGGCTGCGCTCCCAAGCCCTCTTATCTTAACGTTACCCCCCATATCCTTTATGAACTCTAGGAGCTTGGAGGCTATTGTGGGGTCCTCTGCGTAGGCGAAGACCATCCTGGTATTCGGGGAAGGCTCTACCCTAACCTCCCCCTCGTAGCATCCGTGACCTCTACTGAATGATATGGGGTGGCCGAAGAATATGGGTGCTACGGATCCAGCTATTACATCGCTAAGCCTGTTGCCTAGAGCGAAGGCTATTGACACGGAGGCCCAAGAGATGCAGTTTGAATAGTTACTACTACCATCCAGGGGGTCTATTACTACTACTAGGTCGCCATCTCCAAAGTAGCCTCTCTCCTCCGATACACCTCTAACCCTCAACCCCTCACCTCTAAGAGAGTCTATTATGTAATCCTCTGCCACCCTATCAGCTACTATAGTCTCGCCGCCAACACCACGAGTATACTCCCGGTCGCAAGCGTAATCCCTTAGGAGTGCAGCCGCCTCGCTAGCGATCCTAACAGCAACCCTCCTCAAATCCTCAGGGTCGTAGATGCTAGCCCCCACTCGGCGCCACCCCGACCTCCACGACTTCAACCGTGGGGTTAACGCTCTTCACAAGCTTAACCACAGACTCTGTAGCCTCTGTGACGAGAGCTCTGGGAACCCCCGGTACGCCACAGGATACTACTAGCATGTTCCTAGTGTTAACCGTTATCATCGAGTAGCGT